>NZ_JBSGEQ010000008.1:0-236393 GCF_053602975.1 Nocardia sp. NPDC004278 | reverse complement strand
GACCGGTTCCGCTGAGCCAGGCCGATCCCGCCGAGCCAGACCGGTTCCGCTGAGCCAGGCCGATCCCGCCGAGCCAGACCGGTTCCGCTGAGCCAGGCCGATCCCGCCGAGCCAGACCGGTTCCGCTGAGCCAGGCTGGTCCTGCTGAGCCAGGCTGGTCCCGCTGAGCCGGGGTCAGTTCCGCTGGGCCGGATCGATTCCGTCGAGCCGGGCCAGTTCCGCTGAGCCGGGCAGGTCCCCCCCGGGCCGAATCGGTTTCCGCCGAGCGATCGGTTCCGCTGAGCGGGGGTCAGTTCCGCTGAGCCGGGCCGGTCCCGCCAAACCGGGCCGGTTCCGCCAAGCCGAGCCAGTTCCGCCAAGTCGAGCCGGTCCTGCTGAGACGGGTCAGTTCCGATGGGCTGGGCCGGTGCTGCGCATCGGGGTTGTCCCCGAGCCCACGTCGTACTCCGGAGTGATGTCCGGATAGGCGGTGGGCTGGCATGCTGGAACTATGAAGCCGATTCAGTTGGTGCTCAATATCCTGTGGCTCGTATTCGTCGGGTTCTGGATGGCGCTCGGCTACATCCTGGCGGGCCTCATCTGCTGCATCCTGATCATCACCATCCCGTGGGGTATCGCGTCGTTCCGGATCGCGGCCTATGTGCTGTGGCCGTTCGGGCGGACCACGGTCGAAAAGCCTTCCGCAGGCGTGGGGTCGATGATCGGCAATATCATCTGGTTCCTGGTGGCCGGTTGGTGGCTGGCGCTCGGGCACCTGTTCACCAGCATCCCGCTGTTCATCTCGATCATCGGCATCCCCTTCGGCTGGGCAAACCTCAAGCTCATCCCGGTCTCGCTGTTCCCGCTCGGGCGCGAGATCGTCGCCAGCGATCAGCCGTTCGGGGCGCAGTACGCCCGCGGTGGGTACGTACCTCGCTGATGACCCTGCACTGACGAGGCCACACTCGGCCTACTCCGAGTCGTCGACCAGCTGTTTCATGATGCCGACGGCGCGGGTCAGCACGACCAGCTGATCGTCGGTCAGGGTGGACAGCTGTTCGGTCATCCAGGCCTCGCGGGCGCTGGTCTCATCGGCGATCAAGGCGCGGCCCGCGTCCGAGAGCGAGACGATGATCTGACGGCCGTCGGTCGGGTGCGGTTTGCGCTCAACCAGTTCCAGATCGGTCAGCGAGGCGATCACGCGCGTCATCGACGGCGGCTGCACGCGTTCCTTGGCGGCCAGGGCGCCCGGCGTCATCGCACCGTCCCGATGCAGGGTCGCGAGTGCGGAGAGCTGGGTCAGCGAAATCTGCGCGTCGGCGCGCCGTCCTCGCAGATGTCGCGTCAAGCGCACCACCGCGAGCGACAGCTCACCAGCGAGAGCTCGAACATCCGATGGCGTTGTCACAGAGCAGAACGATACGGGACACGCTGGCCGGTGGACGCCTGTTCCCGCAGCTACGCTAGGACTGTGACCCAGAATGTCCCGCAGATTCCGCCGCGCTTCACCGATCCACGGCCGGTCCTCGCGGTCGGCAGCATCCTCTGGCTGATCGCCACCATCGTGGTGTGGACCAGCGACCGCTGGGAATCGGCGCGTCCAGTGTGTCTGATGGGTCTTGCGGTGGGGTTGCTCGGTTACACGATCTTCGCGATCCAGCGCCGCGGTGCCCGGCGCGGGGACAAGGGCGCGCAGACCGGGCTATGAGCCGCGCGTTTTCGCGCGTCAGCCCACGGCGAACTCATCGGTGGTGCCGGTGAAGGGTCGCAGCACGCCGTCGGCGCCCAGGCTGTCGGCAAAGTGCCGCATGCGATAGCGGCCCGAGCTGGCGTCGGCGGGGATGTCCCAGGTGAAGCGGGCAACGGATGCGGCGGTGCCGCGTTTGCTCCAGTAGAAGCGCACCGCCCATTCGCCCTCGTTGGCGACCCGCTCCCAATCCCCGGATGCGTTGCGGCGCTGCACTTCCAGGAAGGTGCCATTGCGGCGGGGGTTGTGTTTCGGATGGGCGGAGACGAATTCGGCGGCAACCTGGGTGCCGGGCGGGTAAGCGGCGGCCGGTTGGGTCAGGACATCACCGAAACCACGGCCCGGGGGTGTGGCATCCGGGCCCGGCGCGGGCTGGAAGTTCGGCTGCAGGTTGGAAACATCGCGGGGTGCGGGACCGCGCGGAACCTGCTGGCGGGCGGCGAAAGCCGTTGCCAGCCGGGTGAACTCCTGCTGGTAGGCGGGCAGTGTGTAGCGGCCGAACAGGGTCGAGCCACCCTCGTACTGCTGGGAGTCGTACTCCTCCGGGGTGGTGACATATTCGTGGTACGCGTTCGCGTACCCCTGCATCAGCACTTGCTCCAGCCTAACACCGAGCGCGTCGGCCACGGCGCGGCGGATGCGCAGTCCGGAGACAATGGTGAATTCCGCACCGCCGCAGGCCAAGTAGAGCTCACCGATCCGAACGATCTGAATGGGCACCACATTCGGCACCCACGGCACCGGCGGCAGCAACCCCAGCGGCGCCACGATCGCCTTGGGCGCCTGGGCGTCCGCGAGCCAGGACGGTGCGGGCTGGCGCGGATCGCCGAGGGCATCGATGAACGGGTTGCGCACGCCCTCCGGGATCGGGAGGCCGGGCAGACCGGGACCGTCCTCGACGCTGCCCGCGATGAGCGAGACGCCCGCGGCGGCGGGTGCGGTGTGGCGCGGCTGACCGTCCGGGGTGAACCGGCCGTCGACGGCGGTATCGGCCAGGTCGATGTAGCAGAGCATCGAGTCGACCGGACCGCTGATCGACTGTGCGCCCGCCAGTGCGGTTTTCGAGGCCAGATACTGTCGCTCGCCGATGATGCGGGTGTTGTCGAACTCGTCCTCGGTCGGGCCGGAGCCGGGTCGCAGATTCAGGTTCGGGGACATATCCCCCGCATTGGTCTGCGCGAAGGCCGCCACGAAATCGGCTGGGCCGTCCAGATATCGGACGCCGTGCTCGGTGTGCTCATAGGAGAACGAGGCGTAACCCTTGTTATCCGCGCTGATCAGCCGGTTCTGATTGGTCATGGAGGTGTTGTGGGTGGCGAACCAGGTGATGGCGCCGACCTGTTTGCCGCCCTTGACGAATGACAGCGCGGTCACCGCCGGGTCGATGGCATTCGGGAAGTGCTGTCTATCCGCATCCGGATTGCGTTCGAAGGCAACTCGCGATCGATTGACGCTGGCATCGTGCAGTTCGGCGCGGCCGAGCGCGAGCGTGCCCGGTCCGAGATCGGCATGTGCTGCGGCGATCGCCTCCACAATGCCGTTCACCTCGGCGTCGTAGACCTGCTGCTGAAATCCGAGGATGGACAGGTTGTACGCGTAGTCGTTGCTGGAGCCGCCGCAGGTCGCATGCGAATGCGTCGAGGTGAGCAGGACGTTCTGTTCGGTGTAGAGATCACCGAAGCGGCGCGCGAGTTCGAGCATGACACCGCGGTGCACCGACTGGAAAATCATGCCGTTCTCCGCGACCGCGAACACGATCCGGCGCGCACCGCTATCAATGATGAATGCGCGGGCGCGCGGGCGCAGATGAATGCCGGCGGTTTGCTGTTCGAACTGCGAATAGCCCATCATTCCGCATTCGGCGGCGGGACCGGTGATATCGGAGAGGCCGACTCCGATGCGATAGCCACCCGCCCCGGGGGCCGCCGCGGCCTGCGTGCCGAGTGCCGCCGTCATTCCTGACACGGTTACCGCTGTCGCGAGTGCGGCCGAACCCGCCGCGGTTCGGGCCAGCACGGTTCTGCGTGACACCGGCATTCGTGTCTCCCTTCGATCCCATGATGAAGCGAACCACACAACTGGACGCTCGTCCAGTCGAGATTTTCGGCCCTGCGAATTGACTGCGGCGAAGTTGGAGACTTAACTCGCTGAGGTGTCCTCCCGATTGAGCGTCGAAGAACGACGGGCCCACCTTATCGAGGCAGCCATCGGCCTTGCCGAGAAAAAGGGCGTCGCGGGCGTGACCACGCGCGATGTCGCTCAGGCAGCCGGTGTTTCGCTCGGTGTGGTGCATTACTGTTTCGAAAACAAGGACGCGCTGATGACCGAGCTGGTCAAAGCGTTATCGATGGAATTACGCGATTCCGTCGACGCCAATGAAACAGTTTGGCAAGACGTCGGAAGTGGAAAAGAAGCGCTTCAAAAATTGGTGCGTGCCGGACTCGAACTGATGTGGCTCAACATTGAAGCCACACCGGAACGACAACTACTCACCTACGAAACCACTACATATGCGCTACGCGAAGGGGAATCGACCCCGGCGAAACTCGCTATCGCACGCGAACAGTACGCATTCAACGACACCACCGTGGCCGACATCCTCGACCACGCGCGCGATGCGACCGGTTGCCGTTGGTCGGTACCGGTGCAAACGCTGAGCCGCTTCACCCTGAACGTGATCGATGGGGTCGTGCTGCGCTGGCTGGTCGACAACGACAGCGAAAAGGTGCGCGGGCAGCTGGATCTGCTCAGCGAGATGCTCACCAGCTACGCGGAGTAGGTCGGCACTCTCCTGGGATGGGTTATCGGCTGTGCTCAGGCCGAGGGGTGTGGGGTTTGGACGTGGGTGGTGGTTCCGTCGCGCCACCACGGGACGGCGACCGTGGCTTCCAATGCGCCGTGCAGGCGGATCCGGAGCTCGTCGTGGAGCACCAGCTCACCTTCCTCGGGCAGCGTGAACAGTTGGCGCAGCACGATTCCCAGTGGTTCGGCGGACCATGTGGTGCGGCGGCCCGTGCTGGTCACCTCGGCGGTGATCGACTCAGAGACCAGGGGCAGGTCGAGCAGGGTCGCGAGGGCGGGCGCGGTCGCGATATCGCCCGCTACCAGGCGGTCCGGGGATAGGGCGAGGCCGAACCAGGGCTGGTCGAGTACCCAGACATCGTCGGGGTCCACGACCGCCGAGGACAGGGCGCGCACCCGGTCGGGCAGCTCGAGCTCGGTCAGGTCCAGTTGGTGCGCGGCCACGGCGGCGGCCAGACGGGCGTGGGTTCGGGAAACCACCTCGGGCGTTGGGGTTTTCGTCGGATCGGCGAGGGCGTCGAGGAGGGCGGCAGCCAGTTCGTGGGTGATGACATTCGGATTCGCCAGGACCGCGCGCATGACAGCGGAATCCAGGCCGGAAAGTTCGAATGCGGGGAGCAGGTCGGCGAATTCGGTATCCGCGGGATGGCGGAGCAGCCCGAGCGGGATGCCGGCCATGCGTGCATGACTGCGCAGCCACCACGCCGTATAGCCATCGGGATCGGTGAGCAGCCGGTGGGTGCGCGGGACGGCTGCCAACTGCCGCAATGCCGCTGGCCAGCACGACTCGGCGACCAGGTCCAGGTCACGGACAGCGGCCAGCTCCGGCGGGTCCTCGGGCAGGCCCGTCCACCAGCGCTCCTCGTCGTCCAGGTGATGGTCCGGACCGGTGGGGTCGGATTCGACGACAATGCTGAAATCCCATCCGACGCCGACCGCTCGCAGCGCATCGGCGCCATAGCGGTCCACCAGGTCCGCCGCGACGGTGCCGAACGGCGAGTCGGCCACCAGCAGTGCGCGCAATGGGGCATCGGGGAGCAGCAATTCGTCGGCGGGCAGCAATTCCCCGGTGCTGTCCGGTAATTCGAGCAGGCCGAGCCAGGACGGGAGCGCCGATGGATCGGCGTGCGCGGCCAACCGCAGTACCGCATCGACGGTGTCCGGATCGTCCGGCTGATCTTCCAACTCGGCGCGCAACCCGGGATCGGTCAACAGATCCTCGGCGGTGGCCGAACGTGCGCCGAGCCGCGCAAGCAGCGGATGGACCGCTTCCGGATGCACCAGCCGGGCCCAGTGCACCGGTATCGCGACCTCGAGTTGGTCGTCCAAAACGACTGTGCGCGGACCGGTTACCAGCCGACCGTCGGCCAGCGGCACCGCGAGCGCACCCAGTTCCTCGGCCGCCAATGGATCGACAACATACGGCTCCAGTGCCGCATACAACGACTGCCACCACGCCGGCGACCGCTCCAGGCCGCCCGAAAGCTCCGCCAGCCGAGCCAATCCGATCCGGTGCACGTCCAGCACACCCAGCGCCTCGGAATGCGCCCGCCCCGACAGTTCGGGAATCACCAACGGCCCGACCACATCGTCGAGCAATTCGGCCAATTCCCCACTCAGACCCGTGAATACGCTCGCGCGCGTCGGGACCGCAGTCGTTGCTGGAGACGCGATTGCGGGCGTACCCGCCGCCGGAACCTCGAACTCGGCATCAAGAGGAGCGGCAATCTCGCCGACTCTGATCCGGTCGACCGCACTGGGCGCACCAGACTCCGTTGCGCCCGCGCGTGTCGGCACCGCGGGCACTCCCGGGCCATCGGGCAGTTGCGCGACACCGGGAGTGGCCGCAGCCAAGTCCGCCCAGCTTCCCGATTCCGCCGCGTCGGAGCCCGAGAGGGGCTCGTCGACCGAGGTCGGGCGGGCGGTTACGACCGGGAGCCAGGAGTGGGTCTGGAGTTCGCGGACCAGGGCCTCGCGCAGCAGGCCATCGACCTCGCTGCGGGCGAATCCCGGGACGGGGACCAGGACGAGGCGATCGCGGGGCGGCAGTGCGCGGGCGAAATCGGCATAGCCCTCGGCCAATTCGGCGATGTGGGCACCGGGCAGCAGCCGTCGGCGGTCCGGCTGCATGGGGATATCGGCGATCAGGAGGGCCGGTAGCGACAGCTCCTCGTCGGATCGGGTGGGTGCGCGCAACACATCGGGCGCGGCGGGCACCGGCCTGCCGGCGCGCACCGGCAGCAGCCAGCGCGCCCTGGCCGTACCGAACTCCCACCAAGTCCGCCGTTCCGCTCCGGGCCCGTCGATGTGTACCGCCCGGATCCCGGCCGTCGGATTACTGCCGGGGGCGCTGCGCTCGGGCTGGTGCGGATTGTGCAGATCGGTGACGGTGCTGGTCAGTTCGTCATCGCCGATTCGGATGTGCTGCAGGGCGGGGAGTTCCAGCAGGAGGTCGGCGGCTTCGGCGCGCATGGCGGCAAGGAGGTTTTGCGGATCGACATCCGGGCGCAGGGTGAGCACGATCTCGGTATCCGCGCCCTGCGCTGGGGCGGCTTCGATCGGCCAGGCCAGGCGCAGGACGGGTGGGGTGAAGGTGTCGGCCGGCTCCGGGATGGCGATCGCGTTGTTGCGCAGGGCCTTCCAGGTGAGGTCGCGGGAGAAGCAGAGGGATCCGGTGGTCGATCGCACCTCGATCTCATCGCTTACCGTGCGCACCGCGGTGAACCCGACGCCGAATCGGCCCACGCTCGTCGCGGGATCGGCCTTGCCGGAGGCGCGCAACGCCGTAAGCGCGTGTACACCGGAAATATTGAGCGGCGCACCGGTATTCGAGATATGCACGACATCACCGACCAGACGCACAACCAGCCGCCCAGGCACCCCGGCCTTGGCCGCCGCATCCGCGGCATTCTGCGCCAGCTCCGTCAGCAGCCGATCCCGATAACCCGCCCGCACGAGATCCGCCTCGGTCGCGGCATCCTCCCGCAACCGAGTCGGCGAATCCCGCCACGCCGCGAGCACTCCCGCGCGCAGCCCCGCCGTACCGAACGGATCGAACGCCCCGCCGCTCACCCCCGCAGCGCTGACCCGAACCCCGGCCACCCCGTATCCCCCGAGCCGCCACCATCAGCCCCCGCGGCCGTATCAGCGACATCTTCGTCCGCAGCGTCGCCAACCGCCTCCGCACCCGATTCCGACTGCGAGGCAACGCCCTCGGCATCG
The DNA here is from genome assembly GCF_053602975.1 of Nocardia sp. NPDC004278. Lineage (NCBI taxonomy): Bacteria > Bacillati > Actinomycetota > Actinomycetes > Mycobacteriales > Nocardiaceae > Nocardia > Nocardia sp. NPDC004278. The sequence goes on along the minus strand of NZ_JBSGEQ010000008.1, from coordinate 228,643 downwards.
CCGAGATCCGATCCCGGCTGCGACACCGCAGCATCAGTCCCCGAATCGGCAGCATCTGTGCCCGACTCGACCACATCCTGATCAGCCGACACCGCGCCCGCACCCGGCTCCGATACAACTGCTTCGGCACCGTGCTCAACAGCAGCGGCATCCACACCGCTCACCGTCGCCACAGTGTCGGGGGCAGGCTCGCCAGCAGCATCACTGATGACAGCCGCACCGTCCGAGTCGATCCCGTCATCCGCAGCACCGCGGGCCGAATCTGGTTGCGACACAACGGCCTCAGCATCGTCGAGATCCGATCCGGGCTGCGACGCCGCAGCATCGGTGGCCGACTCGACCACATCCTGACCGCTCGCGCCAGCATCTGAGCCAGGCTCCGACACGAACACTTCGGCACTGCGCTCAAGAGCAGCATCACCTGCCGCGCCGACCGTGGCCGTGGGCTCGCCAGCGGCAATAGCCACGGCGGTCACATCGTTCGACCCGACCTCGCCACCTGCGGGAGAACTCGGTTCGACACCGACGGTCGGTGCTGTCGCAGAATCGTCGACCGCAGACGGACCGGATACCGCGTCGGCGATCGGCGCATTGCCCGCGTCGGATACGACGGGCTCAACCACCGCAATCGGCTCGGCGACGACATCGTTGCGCGAGGCAGTCGGGGCGATCGCAGTGTTCGGCTCCGGTGCACCACCGGCACCCGCATGAGGTGTGGGCGCAACATCAGAGATGGCGTCCGCCTCTGGCGCAACGACATTCGACTCAGCCGAAGTGCCCGCCACAACATCACCTGGCAGAGCTGCGCCACCGGACTCGACCGGCGTAGCCGACTTGGCCGCATCACCGGACGCCGTGGTGCTCGGTTCGACCGAGGCGGCCTCGACCACCACCGCCTGATCATCCGGCTCGACCGAAGTCTCCACCGCGACAACGTCACCCGACGCAGACCGGTCACCCGGCTCGACAGCGATCGGCTCGACCACAGCGGCGGGGGTCGGACCGGCGACAACATCGGCGCTGGTCGTGGCCGATGCGGAAGGACTCTGCTCGACTGCCGTATTCGACTCGGCCGCAACCTCACCCGATGCGGTGTCGGCACCGGCTTCGACCGGCGTACCCGACTCGGCCGCATCACCGGCCAACGCCGTAGCGCTCGGTTCGACCGAGGCAGCCTCGACCACCACGGGACCCGACGCCTGATCATCCGGCTCGACAGCGGTCGGCTCTGCTGCGGGAGCGGGATCCGTGACAGCCTCGGGGCTGGTTGTGGTCGGTGCAGAATGCTCGACTGCCGTATTCGACTCGGCCGCAACCTCGCTCGTTGCGGTGTCGGCACCGGGCTCGGCCCCGATGCTCGGCTCGGCAATAACATCGGCCGATGCAGAGGGCGCACCGGGCTCGATCGTGGTTGACACGGTCTGATCCGAGGCAGCCTCGACAATAGGCTCGCTGGCCTCGACCACCTGCTGGTCATCCGGCTGCGTGAAGCTCTGCTCAACCGCCGTATTCGACTCCACCGCAACCTCGCCCGACGCGGTGTCGACACCTGGGGTGAGCGCACTGCGTGACTCAGCCGCGACATCGCCGGATGGGGCTTCGACGTCGCGCTCGAGCACATTGAGCGACTGAGCCGCAGCATCACCCGACGCGACCCCGTCACCGGACTCGCCCGCAACAACCGACTCCGCAACATCACCCGACGGGGCATCGGCATCGCGCTCGCCCTCGGCGACAACATCACCCGAACCAGGCACAGTGCCGGGCTCGGCCGAAGTCGACTCGGTCAGGTCCATGGCAGTCTCGGTACTGGACTCGCTCGGCGCGACGGCGCCTTCTCCATTCGGCACCTCGACGCGCTGCTCGACAGTCGCAGCCGAATCGGCCACAGCGTCGCTCGCTGCGGTCTCCGCATCCTCGGTCGCAACGGCAGGACCGGTGGCGAGCGCCGACGCATCAGCCGAAGCCGCACCACTGTCCGGCTTGCGCAGCGCCTCCGCCGGGACGACATCGAAGGCGTCGTCGTCGTAGGCCTCGTACAGCGGAGATCCGCCGCCGGTCGGGACTTCTACGTCGGAGTGGGCGCCGCAGCCGTATTCGACGTGGACCACTCGGCCGTCCGCGCCCATGGCATTGCCGCAGACGCCGAAGGCGGCGCGCAACGAACCCGCCAGCGGGAGGTAGAAGCCGCAGCGGCCGCAGGTGGATGGGGCGGCCTTGGCCATATCGGTTTCGGGGCCGAATTCGGCGTACCAGCGTTCGGCGGCTGCTTCGCGGCCCTCGCGGCTGAGCACCTTGGTGCGGCCGAGACCGATCTCCATGGCGACCTCGTCGACGGCCGGATCGCCGCTGGCGACATAGCCGGGCACCAGGCGCGGATCGTCGACGGGCGGGGCGAGCAGATCACCGGGCGCCAGATCGCCGGGGCGGATCCGCTGCTCCCACGGAATGAAGTCGGGTGCGACCAGCGCGTCCGGGCCGGGCAGCAGCGCCGACTCGCTCACCGTCGCGTAGGTCGCGTCGGGCGGGGCCGCCACCACGACGGCCCACTGCCAGCCGCGATAGCCGGACAGGGTGGCCTCGAATCGGTGGGTCGCGGCGGTCTCGTCCTCCGCGGTGACGCCGAGATGCGCGCCGACGCCGGTGGGTTCCAGCTCCAAGAGCGCACGGCGGGCCACGTCGACGGCATCGGCAAGGATCGGCCGCACGCCGGACTGCGAAACAGATACTGCGCTCACGGCCTACATTTTGCCGTATGGAGCGCAATCGGCGTTCGTTGGCCGTCGTTGTCCTGATCAGCCTGCTCGGAATAGCCGGGTGCGGCGACTCGGGCGGCGATCCGCCGCGACTACGCATCGAGGTGGTCGACACCCGCCCGCACGATCCGAGGGCGTTTACCGAGGGTCTGGAGGTCGACGGCACCGTGCTGTACGAGAGCACCGGTATGCCGGGCGCGTCGCGCGTGCGCGCCACCGATCTGACCACCGGCGACGAACTGACCAGCGTCGAACTGCCCGCACCCTACTTCGGCGAAGGGGTCACCAAGGCGGGTGCCACCTTGTGGCAGCTCACCTGGCAGGACCGGGTGGCGATCGCCCGCGATCCGGTGACCCTGGCCGAACGATCCCGAGTGTCCTACGAGGGTGAGGGCTGGGGTCTGTGCACCCGCGCGGGCAGGCTGGTGATGAGCAACGGGTCCGACACCCTCACCTTCCGCGACCCGCTCACCTTCGCCCCCACCGGCACCGTCACCCTCACGACCCACAACAACGTGCACCTGAACGAACTCGATTGCGCCGCCGACGGTTCGATCTACGCCAATTCCTACCCCACCGACGAGATCCTGCGCATCGATCCGGAAACCGGTGCGGTCCTCGCCGTCATCGATGCCAGCGGCCTGCTCCCGGCCACCGTCCAGGCGGGCACCGATGTGCTCAACGGCATCGCCCAACTCCCCGGTACCGACCATTTCCTGATCACCGGCAAATACTGGCCGACGATATTCGAGGTCAGATTCGTACCGGAGTGAGCTCGCTGCACTCGCTCGTGCCGGAGTCGAGCGTCAGCGAGGCGCAGGCATGAGCGAGCGCAGCGAGCGAACCATCGACACAGCCGAGCACTCGCTCGTGCCGGAGCCGAGCGTCAGCGAGGCGCAGGCATGAGCGAGCCAGGTCACCTTTCCGGACGGCTTGGAGCCGCAATTGAACCCAAGTCGCCGATGTACGACAGAATTGAGGACGTGACTACTCCCCGCGATCCCTCCGGTTCCGACCGTGGTCCGTGGGATGGCGAGGAGTCCCCACCGATCCAGCGTCACCCCGGCTACGACCGCTACCCGCCACCCCATACGCCACCCCGTCGGTCACCACTACCGCCGCTGCCACCGGAGCCACCAAGCCGCGAACCCCAACGCAACGAACCGCGGCGCAACGAACTACCCGCCACCAAGCCACTACCCGGCGGATCCGCGAAACCATCAGCCCCGCAACCGGAGCCCGAAACCGCATCCGGCAATGCCGAGCCCCAGCGCACCCCACGCAAGCTGACCGTCACCCGCGTCGCCGCGATGCGCGGCCGCGAACTCACCTCCCGCGGCGTCGCCACCTTCCAGCGCGCCGCCAAGGCTGACGGTGCCGATAAATCCGGCCTCACCGCACTCACCTACGCCACCATGGCGAATTTCGCGCTCGACGCCGCGATCGCGGTGGCCCTGGCCAATACGCTGTTCTTCGCCAGCGCCACCGCGGAGAGCAAGACGAAGGTCGCGCTGTACCTGTTGATCACCATCGCCCCGTTCGCGGTGATCGCCCCGCTCATCGGCCCGATGCTCGACCGCCTGCAGCGCGGCCGCAGACTCGCGCTGGCCACCTCCTTCGGCCTGCGCGCGGTGGTCGCGGTGGTGCTGATCATGGCCTTCGACAGCTGGGCGCTGTACCCGCTCGCCCTGTGCATGATGATCGGCAGTAAATCGTTCTCGGTGCTCAAGAGCGCGGTGACGCCCCGCGTGCTGCCACCCGAAATCGACTTGGTGCGCACCAATTCTCGGCTCACCGTCTTCGGTCTGGTCGGCGGCACCATCGGCGCGGGCGCGGTCGCCGCACTGGCCGCCGCCATCGCGGGTTCCAATGGCGCACTGGTCTTCGCCACCGCGATCGCGATCGCGGGCACCTGGCTGAGCCTGCGCATCCCGCGCTGGGTCGAGGTCACCGAGGGCGAGGTCCCGGCGACCCTGAGCTATCACGCCAATACCGAAGTGCTCGATCCGACGACCGAAGCCGCGGTTCCGCCGCGCAAGCGCAGGCAGCCACTCGGCCGCGCGGTCGTCACCGGACTGTGGGGCAATAGCGCCATCCGCATACTGACCGGCTTCCTCACGTTCTATGTGGCCTTCGTCGCCAAGTCCACCGAACACGGCGGCTGGCAGCAGGCGGCCATGCTCGGCGTGGTCGGCGTCGCCGCGGCCGTCGGCAATTTCGTCGGCAATGCAACCGGCGCCCGGATCAAACTGGGCAAACCGTCACTGATCGTGCTCGGCTGCACCGCGGCCTGCTGTGCGGTGGCCCTGCTCGCGGTTTTCCTGAACAACCTGCTCGGCGCCGCACTGGCGACCCTGGTCGCGGCGGCGGCGAGCGCGCTGGCGAAGGTATCGCTGGATGCCTCCATCCAGGACGATCTGCCGCCCGAATCGATCGCCTCCGGCTTCGGCCGTTCCGAAACCGTATTGCAGCTCAGCTGGGTCATCGGCGGTGCGGCGGGCGTGCTGCTGCCGACCACCTACTGGCAGGGTTTCGCGTTCATCTCCGCGCTCCTGCTGTTCGGCCTGCTACAGACCTTCATAAGCGACCGCGGCCACTCCCTGCTGCCCGGTCTCGGCGGCCACCGCCCCGAACACGCGGAGCAGGAAGTCGCGACGCCCCGACACGCCGACGCCGACCGAGCCGCGCAACGCGGCAGAGAACGCGGTGGCGACACTAAGCACATGCAACGAGGCACAGGAGACCCGATCTGGTGAACAAGCCAAGTACCCGCACCGTCGTCGCGCTGGCCGTGGCGGCCCTATTGGTGTTCACTGTCGCCTTTGTCGGCGTGCTGACGGTGCTCGTCCGCAGAGCCGAGCACCCCGATCCGACCGTCACCGCATATGCCCACGGCAGAACGGTCACGGTCGAGCCGTTCCTGTACTGCACGGTGAAGCTGGAGGAATGCAAGTACGGCGAGACCACCGTGCTCGATGTCCCCGCCGGATATCCGCTGCAGCTGTCGCTGCCGAAGAAGATCGCCGATGCGCCCTGGCTGGCCCAGCTGGTCTACACCCTGCCCACCGGTGAAAAGGTGGATCGGGTGGTGAGCCGCAACGACTTTCCCGAGGGCGCGCTCGCCGTCACCATCGACTCGAAGCCCGAGCCCGAACTTCGGCTCGTCGGTGTCGAATTGCAGCTGCCGATCCTCGCGCGCGATGAGACCGGCCGGGAGTTCTACGTTCCGCACGCGGCCTGGTCGATCAGCACGGCACCGTAGCGACTGCTTGCAGGCGCTCGAAAAGGTCAGCAGCGACCGCCTGCAGGTCGCTCGAAAGGGTCAGCAGCGACCGGTTGCAAGTCGCTCGAAAGGGTCAGCAGCGACCGGTTGCAAGTCGCTCGAAAGGGTCAGCAGCGACCGCTTGCAAGTCGCTCGAAAGGGTCAGCAGCGACCGCCTGCAGGTCGCTGGAAAAGGTCAGCAGCGACTACTCGAAAGCCCGCAGAAACGCTTCGCGCGCTGCCCGTGTCCGGGCAGCGCGCGAAATTCGTTATCCGCGAACGTCAGTGATCGAGTTCGCGCGCGACCGCCCGCACCACTTCCGAAATGCGCTGTGCGGTCTTGCGATCCGGATACTTGCCCTTGCGCAGATCCGGCTGCACCTTGGCCTCCAGCAGGGTGATCATGTCCTCGACCATCCCGTGCAGTTCGTCCGGCGTGTGCTTGCGCGCTGCCGGTTCCTTGTGTGCGTTGCGATCGCGGTCCTGGCCCTGCCGGACCGAGGGCGGCGATTCGAGCACCTTGAGGCTCAGCGCCTGCGGCCCACGGCGGCCCGCGGCCATCCCGAATTCGACGCGCTGACCGGGCTTGAGGCCCTCCACTCCATCCGGCAGCGCGGACGAACGGACGTAGACGTCCTCACCCTCGTCCTGGGAAAGGAAGCCGAAGCCCTTTTCGACGTCGTACCACTTCACCCTGCCGGTCGGCACTGCGCTCACCCGTTCATCATCGAAACTCGGGCCCCATCGGCCCGAGCACATCCGTCTGCCCGGGATCCGTCCGATGAAACGCGAACGGATCCTGTCAGTTTGCGAAAAGAACGCGCCCCACAGCTATGCAGGACGCGATAGACACTGAGTCTACCCCGGTGCGAATAACGCAAGCACATCAGTTTTACGGTCGAGCAGTGACGAACCCTTCCGCGCCACCGCCCCCGAGCCGCTCACCACGCCGTGCAAGCGATTGGTTGCTGTATGTGGCGCTCGGCCTGTTCGCGATCGGATTGCTTGCGATCGTCGCCATATTTCTGACGCCGATTTTCAGCGATTCGGACCCGGCCCTGTGGCTGTATCTGACCGCGATGCTGGCGCCGCTCGGTTTCCTGTGCGCGGTCGGCTTCGCGCTGTGGTCCGGCCGACGGTCGCGGTGAACCGGTTACCCCTGCTAATCGTTACCGAATCATCGATGTGATCCTCGTCACATCACAGACCGGTCACGGAGCCGTAGCCGCCCGTCACCGGCCGGGCCGCACCGTCTCTCAACTGCACGGAAGCATCACCGCCGCAACCGATACCGGTCCGAGACCGACACGGACCCGCCGGTTACCAAATAGTGATTTTTCGCGCGGATCGTCGTACGGTCTTACCCAGCCGGGACAACCGGCAACCACCGGCCCGCCGCATCGAACCTCGCCCCGCGGGTACCGGACCCCAACGGAAGCAGGGGTGAGGGCGGGACGGACGACCTCTCAGTCCGGACCACTTGCAGATGCGTACGAGAGGCAGACGAACCCGCAATGAGTGGACGCCATCGCAAGCCAACCTCCACCGGGCGCACCGTAGCCAAGGTCGCCGTCACCGGCGCGATCATCGGCACCGCAGGTGTTGCATTCGCTGGAAATGCCAGCGCGGCACCCGATCAGGACTGGGATCGACTCGCGCAGTGCGAGGCCGGAGGCAACTGGGGCATCAACACCGGCAACGGTTTCCAAGGTGGACTGCAGTTCTCCCCGAGCACCTGGAGTGCACACGGCGGCGGCGAATACGCCGCGACGGCCAACCAGGCCAGCCGCGAACAGCAGATCGCGGTCGCCGAGAAGGTCCTCGCCAGCCAGGGCTGGGGCGCTTGGCCCGGCTGCTCGGCCTCGCTCGGCCTGAGCAGCGCATCCACCCCGCGCACCGCCCCCTCTTCCCCCGAGACCCCGCGCTGGAACCCGGCCCCGGCCGCCCCGCAGCAGGCCGTCGCCGACCCGAGCCAGCAGGTCTTCGATGCGATCGACCGCGCTGTCGCCGTCGTGCAGGGACAGGGCGTCGAGATCCCGAAGGAAGCCCTCGATTTCTTCAACGCCGCCAAGGGCACTCAGCTCGACCCGGCGGTCGTGAGCTTCTACGAGGCGAACAAGGGCCTGCTGCCCTCCTGAGTCGCCACAGAGCCGACCGTACGACGAAGGTCCCCGCATCAATGGTGATGCGGGGACCTTCGTCGTATCCGCGGGTTTTCCGTCTGGGTTCTCAGCGGTTGATCACCGTGTTCGGGTGCATGTACGGCAGCTGATCGGCCGGGACCGGAAACTCGGTGTCCTCGCCGAACGGCGAAAGCCCACCGGAACGAGTCGATGACAGTTCGGTGACCGCGTGGCCACCGTCCTCCAGCGAGGGCCAGCCATTGTCGACGTAGGGTTTCTTCGATTTGTTCACCACGACCACATTGTGGCACGCGAGCGACCCGCGAGCACTCTGCCCTCCGCTGTCGCCCGGCGGCGGGTAGTCCACATCCACTAGGCTGACAAAATCGGCAACATTCGGACTGTGACGCGACAACTGATCTCGAGAGCACATGGGTAACTCGTCGGGGACACCCAAAGCCGTGCCAGGCACACGACCGCAAGCCCGCGACGTAGGTCACGCGGCACTCACGACCGGCAGAAGGCCCGGGGAGCCTGCGACCGATTCACTGGCGGGCTGGCTCGCGGCCCGTAGCGATGCGCAGCTGGTGGCCCTGCTCGAACTCCGGCCCGATCTGGCCGTACCACTGCCCTCCTCGATGGCCGTGCTCGCGGCACGCGCCGAGCAGCGCGCGTCGGTGCTGCGCGCCACCGACGATCTCGACACGCTGGAGTTCGCAATCGTGGAAACCCTTGCGGTGCACCGGTCGACGGGGTCGGGTGGGACGCCGATGAGCCGCAAGGCGCTGCGCTCGCAGTTGAAAGATCGCGTTCGGGTCGCGGCGATCGATGCCGCACTGACCCGCTTATCCGATCGCGCGCTGGTGTGGAACGACGGTGACGATCTGCATCTGATCCCGACCGCCGCCGAGGCACTGCCATGGCCGATCGGCGCCGCCACCGAGATTCCGGACGCCCTGACCGAGCCCGAGGTGGTGGCCGCCCTCGCGGCGGTCTCCGCCGCCGAACACGCACTGCTGGACAAACTGGCCGCCACCGGCCCGCGCGGACGCAGCAGGGACGCCGCACCGGGCACGCCCGCCGACCGCCCGATCCAGCAGCTGCTCGCCCGCCGGCTGCTGCACTGGATCGACGATGAGACGGTCGAACTCCCGGTCACCGTCGGTCAGGTGCTGCGCCGGGAGCCGGTGACCCATCCACACGCGCTGAAACCGCCGGATCCGACACCGACGAAACACACCCCCGCCGAGGTGAACGCGGTCGCGGCGGGCGAAGTGGGCGAACTGCTCCGGCACTGCGCCGACATTCTGGACGCCCTCGGCCAAGCGCCCGCACCCGCCTTGCGGGCCGGTGGGCTCGGGGTGCGGGAATTGCGCCGCATCGCCAAACAGACCGGAATCGACGAACCGCGCGCCGGACTGCTCGTCGAACTGCTCGCGGCGGCCAAACTCGTCGAGAAGGGAATGCCGGACCCGCCACCGGAATTCGACTCCACCGACGACTTCTGGGCACCGACCCCGGCCGCGGACGGCTGGCGCGACGCTCCGCCCGCCCGCCGCTGGGTGGCGCTGGCACTGGCCTGGCTCGACCTGGACCGCATGCCGTGGATGATCGGTATGCGCGATGCCAACGACAAACCGATTGCGGCACTGTCGATCGAACTGCGCACCCCGCACGCACCGCGCGACCGGCGCACCATGCTGAATCTGCTCGCCGAATATCCGACCGGCGCGGCACTGCATTCCGCCGATATCGGCCGGATCCTGTCCTGGCGACAACCGCGGTGGCGCAGGCACTTTCGCTCCGAGGCGGTCGAGCACACGCTGCAGGAGGCCGCGACGCTGGGATTCATCGGGCGCGGCGCACTCGGCTCACCGGCCAGGGCGCTGCTGCACGGTGTGCCGACCAGCGCATCCGATGCCGAAGCCGCGATGGAATCGGCCCTGCCGGAACCGGTCGATCATGTGCTGGTCCAGGCGGATCTGACGGTTATCGCGCCCGGACCGCTGACCCCCGAATTGCAGAGTCGGGTCGCCCTCGTCGCCGATGTCGAATCCGCGGGTGCGGCAACGGTTTACCGGATCAGTGATACCTCGGTGCGGCGCGCGCTGGATGCCGGGATGACGGCGGCCGAACTGCATACCCTGTTCACCACCCACTCCCGCACACCGATCCCCCAGGCGCTGACCTATCTGATCGATGACGTGGCCCGCAGGCACGGCCAGCTACGGGCGGGAATGGCGCAGGCGTTCGTGCGCAGCGACGATCCAGCGCTGCTGGCTCAGGTGCTGGCCTCGCCGGTGGCGAGTGAACTGGCGCTGCGGGGCATCGCACCCACCGTCGCCATTGCGCAGGCCCCGCTCGGCGAACTGCTCGAACGGCTGCGCGCGGCCGGATTCGCCCCGGCCGGCGAGGATTCGGCGGGCACGATTGTGGATCTGCGCCCGCGCGGCGCCCGAATCGCCGTCCGCCCGCATGCCAGGCAGCCGTATCGCCCGACGCCGCCGAGCAGCGAACAGCTGGCACTGCTCGTCGCGGAACTGCGCGCGAGCGAGCGGGCCGCCGGCGCGCGCAAGGGCGAGGCGGTGCGCACCGATGGCACCCGAACCAGTACCGCCGCAACCCTGGCGCTGCTGCAACTGGCGGCGCGGGTGCGGCGGTCGGTCAATATCGGTTATGTCGACGCCCAGGGCGTCGCGTCGCAGCGAGTGGTCGAACCGCTGAAGGTCGGCAACGGCCAGCTCGACGCACTGGACCCGGTGACCGGCGCGATCCGGCATTTCACATTGCACCGGATCGCGTCGGTCGCGCTGCTCGAATAATCAGCCCTTGGCTGCGCCGAGGCAGAAGGTGACCTTCGGATCCGGGACGGTCACGAAGCTGGTCGCATCGGCACCGCACAGCAGTTCGTCGGCCTGGCCGTCGATGCGCTTGACCACCTTGAAGGTGGCCTCCGATGCGGAGCAGTCCACGTACTTGTACGGGTTGGTGCCGACATCGGCGTAGCAGCTGCCCTGCTTGAAGTTCGGCGCCAGGCACATGTAGGCCTTGCTACCGCTCACCAGGTCCTCGGTGTAGGTGGTGTATTCGGCAGCGCAGTCGAGCTTCTTGTCCGCGGTCTGGAATACCTTGTAGACCGCCTTGGCCGAGGAGCAGTCGACCGGCTCGGATTTGGTGGCCGTCGACGAACTGTCGGTGACATTGATGCAGTCACCGACCTTCGCCTTGGCGGTGTCGGACTTACTTGCATCGTCGAGCGCCGAACAACCGGTCACCGCGGCCACCAATGCACCCACCGCCAGGAGGGCGAGCACAAGACGTGCCAGCAGCCTCGTTCCTGGGATCTTCAACGTGAAACCCTCTCTCACCGAACGCGTTCACGGTAGTCGTGAACGCGGTGAGGATACCGTCACGGTCGTCCGAACCGCATCAGCAGTTCGGACGACCGACCAACCCGGGACGCGGCTCAGTACAACCCGTGCAGTCCGGTCAGCCCCGACAACCCGAGGCTGAGGAATTTCGGGATCAGATTGGTGAGGACCACGATTCCTAAATAGCTCACTGGCAATGCCTTTCGCATTTCGAACATATGGACGTTTGTCCAGTACGTGCACTCTGTCGCTTCGGGCGACCCGATCGTTACGCTTGAAAATTATGAGGCTCGAGGAGGTCGCCGTCGACCTGTATGCACTCGCCCCTGGGGAGTTCATCGCCGCCAGGGCGGCACGCGTCGCCGAGGCCAAGGATGCGGGCGATAAGGAACTCGCCGCCGCCATCGGCAAATTGCGCAAACCGACGGTAGTCGCGTGGACGGTGAATCTGCTGGCCCGCGCCGCACCCGACGATGTCGAGGCACTGCTGCGGCTGGGCACGGCCTTGCGCGCGGCACAGCGCGAACTGTCCGGCGATCAGTTGCGCGCGCTGACCGTACAGCGGCAGCAGGTGGTCAATGCCCTTGCCAGACGCGCCGGTGCGCTGGCCGCCGACCGCGGACATTCGGTCGGCGAGGGGGTATTGCGCGAGGTGGGACAGACGCTGACGGCGGCGCTGGCCGATGACAAGGTGGCCGAGCAGGTGCGCACCGGAACATTGGCGACCGCGGCGAGTTACGAAGGCTTCGGACCGAGCGGGGCCGCGCTGCGAGCCGTCGATGCAACGAACACAACGGAATCCGCGGCAGAACCGGCGCAGGACGACGCGCGCCAGGACCTCGACGATGCGCTGGTAGCCCTCGAATCCGCCCGCACCGCAATGGAAACGGCACAGGACGAGGCCGAGCAGGCGGCGAACCGGTTGGCCGAGAGTGAATCTCGGATCGCGGCCGTGCGCGCGGAACTGGCACACGCCGAACAGCAGAAGCAGTTCGCCCGCACCGCCGAGCGCGGCGCGCAGGACGGGTTGCGTTCGGCGCAGAAGCAACTCGATCGGGCCGAGCGCTGGGTGCAACGGGCCCGCGAGCGCGTCGACGACGACTAGTTCTCAATCGCGCAGGGTGCCGGGGAAGAGGTACTCGTCCGAGGGCGGCGTGGTGCGGTTCAGCCAGGCATCGAAGAAGCCGGTCAGATCGGTGGGGGATTTCGACTGCATGAAGGTACGGAATTCCGGCATCGAGGCATTGCCGTAGGCGTGTGCGGTATTGAATTGCCGGACGGCGGCGAAGAATATATCGTCGCCCAACTGTTTGCGCAGCGCGTGCAGGAACAGCGGGCCGCGGTAGTAGACGGAGGTGAATTCATTTCCGACGCCCGGGTTCTCCAGAGGAATATCCCAGAACTTCGGCTCATCACGATTTTTCCGAATGGTTTTGCGGTATTCGGCGTCGACGTCTTTGCCTTCCATTCGCTCCGGCCACAAATAGTCCGCGGTGTAGCTGGCGAAGCATTCGTTGAGACAGATATCGGACCATTGCCGCACCGATACCGAATCGCCCCACCATTGGTGCGCGATTTCGTGCACCACGGTCGGCAGATCGGTCCACGGCGCGTAGATGGGGCGGGTCTGGGTCTCCAGCGAGAAATCCAGGTCCGCGTCGACGTAGATGCCGCCCGCCGAGTCGAACGGATAGGGCCCGTAGAGCGCCTCCGCGAAGTCGAGGATTTCGGGCAGGCGCTGTTCGGTTTCCCGATTGCGCTCCGCGTCCGGGGCGAAGGCGCTGATCAGCGGGGTGCCATTGGCGCGGCGCTGCTCGAGGTAGCTGTAGTGATCGATGGCGACGGTGGTCAGGTAGCCGAGCACCGGTTGGTGTGTCTCCCAGGTGACATTGCGCTTCGCACCGGTGACCGTGTTCTGCGTCCGCACCCCAGTGGAGACCACCTCCCACTCCTCGGGCACCGATGCGTGCAGCGTGAAGGTGGCCTTGTCCAGCGGGGTGTCATTGAGCGGGTACCAGGAGGTCGCCGAACGCGGCTCGCCCGCGACGAAGGCGCCGCCATCGGGCGCGTAGGTCCAGCCCGCGCCCTCGGTATCCGTGACCTGGCCCGCGTAGTCGACGGTCACGGTGAACGGCAGGCCCGGCAGCAGCGGCAGCAGTGGCGTCACGGTCAGTTCGTGCTCGCCGTTGCGGTCGAAGGCGGCGGGCAGATAGTTCACCGAGACCATGCGCACATCGGGGCCGTTGAAGTCGAGGTTGAACATCCGCAGCGCCTGGGTGGCGGTGGCGTCGATCCGAGTGGAGCCGGTGAGCTGGTGGCTCGGCGGGTCGTAGTCGATGCTGACCTCGTAGTGGTCGGCCTCGTAGCCGCCGTTACCGTCCAGCGGATAGTACGGGTCGTTCTGTCCGGCCGCGCCGACCACCGGATCGGTGTTCGGGGCCACCGGATCGGCGTGCACGGGTACCGGAGCCGCGACCAGCGCGCCGACCACCGCCGCACACCACAACCCGGACAACCTCATTCGATGACCACCCCTTCCGGCCCACCCGACCTGGGTGGATGGTAACCGCCTCAGTCGGCGCTACCGCTGAGTGCCACCGATGCGCCGAGACCGAAGATCATTGCACCACCCGCACCGCCGACCGCCTCCAGCCGTTGCGGTGAACGCGCGAACCAGGCGCGCGCCGATGCGGCCAGCAGGCCCCACGCACTATCGGAGACCAGCGCGATAGCCAGGAAGACGGTGCCGAGCATCAGGAACTGCAATGGCAGCGAACCCGCCGCCGGATCGGCAAAATGCGGCAGCACCGCCGAGAAGAAGACGATCGCCTTGGGATTGGTCAGCCCGACGACGATGCTCTGCCGGAACACCCTCGAATCGGCCGGGTCGACCTTGACGTTCAGTGCCTCGCGCAGCGCCTTGCGCTCGCGAATCGCCTGGATACCGAGGTACATCAGATACAGCGCACCCGCGAACTTCACCACGGTGAGAGCGAGCGCCGATGCCGCGAGCAAGGTGCCGAGCCCGACCGAGACCACCAGCAGCGCGACGAAAACGCCCACCGCATGGCCCAGTACCGAGACCAGGGCGGCGCGGCGGCCCAGCGCAAGCGCGCGGCCGATGGTGAAGAGCACACCCGGTCCAGGGATGACGATGAGGACAATCGATGCGGCAGTAAAAGCCAGCAGATTTGACGCCGGAACCATCCACCGAGTCTATTGGGCGGGCGCAAGGGAATTCGGATGATCAGGAACCCAGGTCACCGGGCAACTGGTGCGGGTCGAGCAGCAGACGTTTGGCGGAGGTGCGCCGAACCTTGTCGGCGAGCGCGAGATTATCGGTGAGCAGCCGCCATTCGACCTCGCTGATGGCCGCGCGGGCCCGCTCGATGACCGCGCCGTCCCGGGTGCCCCAGGCGATCGGCATCGCGCTGACCGACTGCCAGCGCTCGCCGACCTGACGCGGCGCCCGATCGGTGCGTACCGCGACCGATGGCACCCGCTCGCCCGCGCGCTTCTCGTGTCCGGGCAGGTCGCGCACCTTCCTGATCACCAGGGCCCAGCGCGGCTCGGGAGTCTCCGGTTTCGAGACGTCGACCAGGGCGAGCAGCACCACCCCGCTCGGATGGGTCTCCGAGACGACCGCGGGGACCAGCTCGCCGTCGGCATAGAGCTTATCGATGCTGGAACGGTGCGGCGTCCAGAACGCCACCCACACCGCGACCACCGCACCGAGCGCGAACGCGACGGCCAGCAGATAGGCCCACGGATGGTTCAGCCAGATCAGGTATGCGGTGCCGGTCGCGGCGATGACGGCGGCCGCGATCGCCATCACGCGCAGTCGACGCAAGTCGGCGAAGACTTCGTTGACCGCATGGGCGTGGTGCCGGTCCACCGCGAATTCGAAGCGTCGCACGTCTCATTCCTAGCACACGTATCGGAGCCGACACCTCCACATAAATGACGCTGCCGGGCGAAGCCCGTCGACCGCCCGCGCTTGCCCGCGCGCAGGCGCGGGCGCCGCTTATCCGATGGGCGGTCCCAGCAAGTCATCGGCATCCGTTATGCGATAGGCGTACCCCTGTTCGGCGAGGAAACGCTGTCGGTGCGCGGCATATTCGGCATCCAGGGTGTCACGCGCGACGACCGAATAGAAGTGGGCTTGGCCACCATCGTGTTTCGGCCGCAACAACCGACCGAGGCGTTGCGCTTCTTCCTGGCGCGAACCGAAGGTTCCCGAAACCTGTACCGCGACAGACGCTTCGGGTAAATCGATGGAAAAATTCGCGACCTTGCTCACCACGAGCACCGGAATCTCACCGCGTCGGAAGGCGTCGAAAAGTTCTTCACGCTCTTTGGTTTTCGTCGAACCCTGAATAACCGGGGCATTGAGATCGGCGCCGAGTTCATCCAATTGCTCGAGATATGCGCCGATGACCAAGGTCGGCGCATCCTTGTGATGGGCCAGAATCGATTCCACCACAGGGATTTTCGTGCGCGCGGTCGAGCAGAGCTTATAGCGCTCCTCTGGTTCGGCGGTGGCGTAGGCCATTCGCTCGGCATCGGTGAGGGTGACCCGGACCTCGATACAGTCGGCCGGGGCGATCCAGCCCTGGGCCTCGATATCCTTCCACGGGGCGTCATAGCGCTTCGGTCCGATCAGCGAGAAGACATCGCCCTCGCGGCCGTCTTCGCGCACCAGGGTCGCGGTGAGACCGAGCCGGCGCCGCGATTGCAGATCGGCGGTCATGCGGAAAACCGGTGCGGGCAGCAGGTGCACCTCGTCGTAGATGACCAGGCCCCAGTCGCGGCTGTCGAAGAGTTCGAGGTGTTTGTACTCGCCCTTGGTGCGGCGGGTGATCACCTGATAGGTGGCAATGGTGACCGGACGGATCTCCTTGCGCTCACCGGAGTATTCGCCGATTTCCTCCTCGGTCAACGAGGTTCGCGCCAGCAGTTCGCGCCGCCACTGCCGTCCGGCCACGGTATTGGTGACCAGGATCAGCGTTGTGGCCTTCGCCATGGCCATCGCCGCCGCGCCGACCATCGTCTTGCCAGCGCCACACGGCAGCACGACCACGCCGGAACCACCGGCCCAGAACGATTCCGCGGCCATCTCCTGATAATCGCGTAGATGCCAGTGGCCGCCGGTGTAGTCCAGCTCGATCGGATGCGCCTCGCCGTCGACGTAACCCGCCAGATCCTCGGCGGGCCAGCCGATCTTCAGCAGCATCTGCTTGATCCGGCCGCGCTCGGACGGGTGCACGACGACGGTGTCCTCATCGACGCGGGCACCGAGCATCGGGGCTATCTTCTTGTGCCGCAGCACCTCCTCGAGCACCGCCCGATCCAGACTGACCAGCGTCAACCCGTGCGCGGGATTCTTCACCAGCTGCAACCGGCCGTACCTGGCCATGGTGTCCACGATGTCGACCAGCAGTGGCTGCGGCACCGCATATCGCGAGTAACTGACCAGCGCGTCCACCACCTGCTCGGCATCATGCCCCGCCGCCCGCGCATTCCACAGCGCCAGCGGTGTCACCCGATAGGTGTGCACATGCTCGGGTGCCCGCTCCAACTCCGCGAACGGCGCAATGGCCTGCCGCGCCACCCCGGCCAACTCATGGTCGACCTCGAGCAGCAGCGTCTTGTCACTCTGAACAATCAGCGGACCATCGGTCACAGCTGCACCTCGCTAGCACTCGGCTCCGCTGCGAACAGCGGTGCTGTGTCTATGGTTCCCTCGCTGCGCTCGGTCACGGCTGCGCCTCGCTAATGCTCGGCTCCGCTGCGACCGGAGGTGCTGTGTCTATGGTTCCCTCGCTGCGCTCGGTCACGTCGTCTCCTCGTATACGGCGTCGGCATGCGTGTCCGATCGCGCGTGCGACTTCGGCCCATTCTTCCCGACACCACCGACAACCCGGCGAATGCGGGGCCAATGCCGACGGGCATAGCTCGCGTCGGCCTCGCACATACAGCGTGTGAGACGGCTGTTTTGTTCCGGGACGCCAGGCCACCGGTGCTCGACTGGACCGAGACGAGCGCGGGAGATGTGGGTCAAGATCGGGGCCATGATCGAAACTGCGGCGGTTCTCGGAGTGGCAGCGGCGGCGTTGGGGATGGTGCTGACGCCAGGGCCGAACATGATGTATCTGGTTTCGCGCAGTGTTTCCCAAGGTCGGCGGGCTGGATTGGTGTCACTCGGGGGCGTGGCGGCCGGGTTCGGGGTGTATCTGGCGGCGGCCACGGCCGGGATCACGGCGGTGTTCGCGGTGGTTCCCGGGCTGTATATGGCGGTGAAATTGGCGGGGGCGGGATATCTGCTGTGGCTGGCCTGGCAGGCGGTGCGGCCCGGTGGGACCTCGGTCTTCGCGCCCACCGAGCTGCCCGCGGATCCGACCCGGCGATTGTTCACCATGGGTCTGGTCACCAATCTGCTGAATCCGAAGATCGCGATCATGTACATGGCGTTGATTCCGCAGTTCGTGGTGCCCGCGCACGGGCGGGTGTGGTTGCAGAGTCTGTGCCTCGGGTCGGTACAGATCGCGGTGGGTTTGTCGGTGGACGCGCTGATCGTGCTCGGGGCGGGTGGGATCGCCGCCTTCCTGACCGGTCGCCCGCTGTGGCTGCGGATCCAGCGCTACGTCACGGGCACGATGCTCGGCGGGATCGCCGTAATGGTCGCGGCCGACCGGGCCCGCCCGATGCCCGCATGAACGCTCCCGGCTTTCGCGCGGAACTGTCCCGGCATCGCCTCGATACGCCCGGCGGATGGAGTCACATCGGCTGGGCACGAGTGGCCATATCGTCGGCGCGCTGACAAGTCCGGGGCACTCAGCGGATGCAACCACCGCCACACATCACGGCGCCGCCGCGGTTGTGCGCGGTGGCCTCGATGCGACCGGTGCGGCGGGTATGTGATCGTGTGCGCATGGCGCATTTCGATTCCGCGGTCAACACCGTGCAGCATGTCGGGGAGTTGTTCGGCGTTGTCGCGTTCGCGACCTCGGGGGCGCTGCTCGCGGTGCGGCGGGGGTTCGATGTCTTCGGGATCGTGGTCTTGGCCTGCAGTACGGCGCTGGGTGGCGGGGTGATCCGGGATCTGGTGATCGGCCGGACCCCACCGGCGTCGTTCGTCGATCTCAGCTATCTGTGGACCGCACTGCTCGCGGCCGCGGTCATCTTCTTCTGGCATCCATCGCCGCGGGTGACCAGCGGACCGCTGGAGGTGACCGATGCATTCGGGCTCGGCTTGTTCTGCGTCACCGGCACGGTGATCGCCTACAACCACGGCCTGGGCGCACCGTCGGCAACGCTGCTCGGACTCGTCACCGCAATCGGCGGCGGGGTGATCCGGGATCTGCTCGGCGGGCAGACGCCGAGTGTGCTGATACCCGAGCAGATCTATGCGGTACCAGCCCTTTTCGGCGCCGCCGCGACGGCGACGCTGCTGCATTTCAATGCCTACAACCCGATCACCGGCGGCGGTGCCGCGCTCGGCGCCATCACATTTCGACTGCTCGCGCTGCGCTACGACTGGCACGCGCCGCAGGCTCGGCGGCGCCCACAGGACCGGGCCTAGGTCGTCGAGTTCACTCGAACGCCCGCGCGGAGTCGGCGCACGCCCTCGTCCAGGGTTTCGTCACGCTTGCAGAAGGTGAAGCGCACCAGGTGCTTCCATGCCTCGGCATGGTCGGCGAAGACGCTGATGGGCACGGCCGCGACACCGAGCCGACCCGGAAGTTCCCGGCAGAACGCCAGACCGTCGGTACCCCCGAGCGGCGTGATATCCGCGCAGATGAAGTAGCCGCCAGCGCTCTGCTTGACCCCGAAACCGGTATCCGACAGCGCGGCGGCGAGGCGCAGGCGCTTCTCCGACAGCGTATCCCGTAGTCCCGCGACCCAGCCGAGTTCATTGTTGAGCGCGTGCGCGACGGCGGGCTGGAACGGCCCGCCCGCCACGAAGGTCATGAACTGTTTGGCCGCGAGCACACCGTCGATGAGATCCGCGGGACCGCAGGCCCAGCCGGTTTTCCAGCCGGTGACGCTGAAAGTCTTTGCCGCGCTGGACACCACCACGGTGCGATCGGCCATACCGGGCAGGGTGGCGAGGCTGATGTGCTCGTTGCCGTCGTAGACGAGATGTTCGTAGACCTCGTCGGTGAGCACCAATAGGTCGTGTTCACAGGCGATTTCGGCGATCGCGGTGAGATCGGCGCGGTCGAGTACGGTGCCGGTCGGATTGTGCGGTGAATTGACGATCAGCATCCTGGTCGCGGGTGTGATCGCGGCGCGCAGGCTGTCCAGGTCGAGGACGAAGCGATCACCGTCGGCGACGAGGTGGGCGGTGCGCCGTCGGGCCCCGGCCAAGGCGATCGCGGCGGCGTAGGAGTCGTAGAAGGGCTCGATCAGCACGACCTCTTGGCCGGGTTCCACCAGACCGAGTACGGCGGCGCTGATCGCCTCCGTCGCCCCGACGGTGACCAGCACCTGGGTGTCCGGGTCGTATCGGGTGCCGTAGCGGCGGGCCCGGTCGGCGGCGATGGCGCGGCGCAGGATCGGCATGCCGCGCCCCGGCGGGTACTGGTTCAACCCGTCGGCGATGGCCTGGCGCGCGACCTCGAGCATGCCTGCGGGTCCATCGGTGTCCGGAAAGCCCTGCCCCAGATTGACCGCCTCATGGCGGACGGCTAATTCGGTCATCTCCGCGAAGATCGTGGAGGCAAAGGGGCGCAGGCGAGCGACGGTCGCGGGTTGCGAGGGCATACCCCGGAGCGTAGCCCAATGGTCGCTATTGTTGCCGTTAGATAGCGAAAGGCTATGTTTCACTTTTGAATTGCGGCTTCCACCTGCATGGTTGTGCGTTTCCCCCACGACGGCTAGCCTCGCCGTGTTCTACCTCACAAACCGCTCACAAGGCGGTAGCTCGAAAGGGGCGCTAATGGCCTCGTATCTGGACCTGGTACTGAATCCGGCCGCGTCGGAGGTCGCCGGAACCGTACTGGGTTTCGTCCGACATGTCGTACACGAACTGATCTCCGGATTCGGCTCCTCCACCGGCGACTGGTTCAGCGGCTCATCGACCGGCAATAGCGGCACCGGATCGTCCACCGGGAACTGGTTCCTGGGTTCGTCCACGCCGTAGCCCGACCGGCGGTGTCAGGCCCGGCGATGAGGGCACGGCCTGACACCGCCTCAACCGAGGCGCACCCTGGACAGCTTCTCCGGATTCGCGAGATCGTAGGCACCGCAGACCAATCCGTCGCGAACGGCGAATCCGAGGACCCGAGCCGGACCTTCGAGGCGCCCGTAGCCCGGGCCGACCCGATGCACGACCAAACCCAATTGCCCATTGACCGAGGCAAATTCGTATTCGAGCGTCGGCTCCGCTGAACCGTCCAACCCGTACTTGCGCACCAGTCCGAGGAAGAAACGGGCGATCTTGTCCGCGCCGCCGATGACATTGACCGCGGTGGAGGTGGTGCCGTTGGCATCGCCGATCAGCACCGAATCCGGGTGCAGCGCCGCGGCTACCGCGCCGATATCTCCGGCGGACAGCGCATCCAAGAACTTCCGCACCGCGGCCTCGTGCTCGGCATTCGGAGTGGGCGGCGGGGCCTGCGCGACGGATTTCCGCGCCCGCACAGCCAGCTGGCGCGCCACCTCCGTCGAGACACCAAGGATTTCCGCGATCTCGCCGAAGGGCACCGAAAGCCCGTCGTGCAGTACGAATGCCACGCGCTGCGGCGGTGTCAGACTTTCCAGTACCACCAAGGCGGCGAGGCTGCATTCCTGCTTGCGCACCACCGCTTCCAGCGGGTCGGGTGTACTCGATGGCAAGATGCCGGTTACCACCGGCTCCGGAAGCCACTGGCCCACATAGCTTTCCCTGCGCACCGCGGCACTGCGCAAGTGGTCCAGGCAGATCCGGCCGACCACCGTGGTCAGCCAGGCCCGCAGATCCTCGATCTCGGACTGATGCGCACCGGCCAGCCGCAGCCAACTCTCCTGCACGGCGTCCTCGGCGTCGCGCGCGCTGCCCGTCAGCCGGTATGCGACCGAGAGCAGATGCGCTCGATGCGATTCGAACAGATCGGCGAGCAGAGCGGAAACCATCGGTCCGATTCTACGGTCTGCGCGATCGTCCCCTGATCGCGGTATGGACCGGCCGTCATGCGAAATCCACATGATCCGACAGGGGGTTGCATGACACGATGATCGAATGCAGGATCACCCGCTCACCGATGGCACCGTCTGGCTGTCGCGGCCGACCGAGGCCGATATCGACGACATCGTCGATTGCTGTCAGGAGCCCACCATCGCCGAGTGGGTGACGATTCCGGTGCCGTATCACCGGGCGAATGCCGAGGCCTTCCTCAACGAGATGGTCACGCCGGGCTGGGCCGCCCGCGGCCCGATCTGGGCGATCCGGCTGCGCGCCGACGGTCCGGTCGTCGGCATGATCAACCTCGGCCAACGTGATGCGTCGACCTCGGAGATCGGCTTCTGGCTCGCGTCCGCACAGCGCAGTCGCGGGGTGATGTCGCGCGCGATCGCGCTGGTCTGCGAATTCGGCTTCCACCCGGACGGATTGGCGCTGGCCCGGATCGGCTGGCGCGCCTTCGTCGGCAACCACGCCTCGGCCGCCGCCGTGCGCCGCAACGGCTTTCATTACGAGGGCATGACCCGGCTCGGCGGCGTCCAGCGTGGCGTCCGCCGCGATATGTGGCTGGCCGGGCGGCTGGCGACGGACCCGCCCGGCCCGGCCGCGGATTGGCCGCCCGGAATCTGAGCGGACGGGCACACCCGCACCAGTCGCAAACCGGCGCCGGGACACCTCATCGACTATCTGGCCACCGCGGGCTTCGACGCCGACACCGTCTGCTCCGGCGATATCCTCGGCGTGGTCGCCAGACCACGCCGAAAACCGTAGCGCGCCCCGGCTTTCACCGGGGCGGACGCCGAGTTCAGCGAGCGCGGCGCAGCTGCACCGCGTCGGCGAGCCGGTCGAGCTGGGCGGCCGTGGTCTCCCAATCGATGCAAGCATCGGTGATGGACTGGCCGTAGGTCAGCGCATCGGCGTGACCGAGGGTCAGATCCTGGCGGCCCGCGACGAGGAAGCTCTCCAACATCACCCCGACCACGCCCGATTCGCCCGCGGCCAACCGGCCCGCGATATCGGTGACCACATCGACCTGCTTGTTGTGATCCTTATTGCTATTGCCGTGGCTGGCATCGACCACGATCCGCTGCGGCAGCGCGGCCTTCTCCAGCCGGATGCAGGCCTCGGCGACCGAGGCGGCATCGTAGTTCGGACCGGTGCTGCCGCCGCGCAGGATCACGTGACAGTCCGGATTGCCGGTGGTGCGGATCAGCGCCGAGCGGCCGTCCAGATCGGTGCCCGGGAAAACGTGGCTGGCCGCGGCGGCGCGGACACCGTCGACGGCCACCTGCACATCGCCGTCGGTGCCGTTCTTGATGCCGACCGGCATGGACAGCGCGCTGCTCAGCTGGCGGTGTACCTGGCTGGCCGCGGTGCGCGCGCCGATGGCTCCGTAGGAGACCAGATCCGCGATGTACTGCGGGGTGATCGGGTCGAGGAATTCACAGGCCACCGGCAGGCCGAGCGCGGTGATATCGACCAGCACCTTGCGGCCGATGCCGAGACCGGTATTGACGTCGAACGAACCGTCCAGGTGCGGATCGTTGATCAGCCCCTTCCAGCCGAGGGTGGTGCGCGGCTTCTCGAAGTAGACCCGCATCACCACATGCAGCCGGTCGTTCAGCTCGGCCGCCTTGGCCGCCAGCCGGCGGGCGTAGTCCAGCGCGGCGACGGGATCGTGTACCGAACACGGCCCGACGATCACCATCAGGCGATCGTCGTCGCCGTTGAGCACATCGATGGTGGCCCTGCGACCGGCGCGGACCACATCCGCCAGGGGATCGGTGATCGGGTGGACCATGCGCACCTCGGCCGGTGAGCGCAATGGGCTCACACTCAGGGTGCGTTGGTCGTCGAGATCGGAATGCCGCGCGTCTATTTCGGCTGCGGTAGTCATCGTTTGTGGGTTCCTTTACTTCAAGGCCGACCCACGGATATCGAACCCGTCGAGCCGGTCTTCATCCGGCTCGGGGTGGAGGTGCAGTCAGCGCATGCGGTTGCCGCAGACCGGCCCACCCAGGGCCGGGTTGCTAAACCAGAAATACACGCGCTGCACGACGCCGACAGTACCAGGTGCAACCTCCCAGTGACGCCGGGGCCAACTTTCGGCACCGCCACCCAGCCGGCTGCACCCGAGCCGGATTGCGGCAGATCCGGGCCGGCTCACCCCCACTGGCCGGGCTGGTAGTCGCCCGCCGGAGTGCGAACGATCACGTTCATCCGGTTCCAGGCATTGATCATCGCGATGGCCGCGATGAGAGCGGCGGTCTGATCGTCGTCGTAGTGCTTGCGCACCTGCGCCCAGGTCTCATCGCTGACGCTGCGGCCGTCACCGATGCGGGTGGCCTCCTCGGTGAGGGCGAGGGCGGCGCGCTCGGCATCGGTGAAGACAGTGGCCTCATGCCAGGCGGCGACCAGGTTCAGCCGCACGGAGGTTTCGCCCGCGTGCGCGGCGTCCTTGGTGTGCATATCGGTGCAGTAGCCGCAGCCATTGATCTGGCTGGCGCGGATCTTGACCAATTCATAGGTGGCGGCGGGCAATTCGGATCCGTCGATCACCTTGCTGGCGGTGGTGAGGCGCTTGACGAAGCTGCCGGCGACCGGGTTGGCGTAGAGGTTGAAGCGCTGTTCCATGATCTGTGCCTTTCCATTCGGATGGGTTCACAGAGAGGACGACGCGCCCCGGCGAGGTGTGACATCACTACATGTGACGTGAGTCATATAGCCTCGCCCGCCGAATTGACCGACTGAGATGCGGTCATTCGCCGAAGCTGTAGGTGACTCCCGTCAGCTTCTCCGACAACTCCCAGAGCTCGCGCGCAACCTGCTCATCCTTGGATGCCGCACTCGAACCGCAGCGCCCCGGATAGCCACGCATTCCACCCCAGCCGAGCGGACCGTAGAACGCGCCCGGCTCGACCGATTCGGTGGCCGCGTAAATCTCTGGCAGCGCGCCCATTTCGGCGCTCTGCGCCAACAGCCGGTTCCCCCATGTCATGACCGTGTCCTGGATGGACTCGGTATGCGACTGCAACTCCGTTGCGGCATAACCGGGATGCGCGGCCACCGAGAGCTTCGACGACCCCGCCGCGGTGAGCCTGCGCTGCAGCTCGTAGGCGAACATCAGGTTGGCCAGTTTGGCCTGACCATAGGCGGGCCAGCGCTGGTACTTGCGGCGGTCCCAGTTCAGGTCCTCGAGATCGATCTTCCCGAGGCGGTGCGCGCCGCTGGACACCGTGACCACCCGATCCGAAATCTTGTCCAGCAGTAGACCGGTCAGCGCGAAGTGTCCGAGATGATTCGTGCCGACCTGCATTTCGAATCCGTCGGCGGTGCGCTGCTCCGGCAGCGCCATCACCCCGGCGTTATTGATCAGCACATCGACCTGGTCCACCCCATCGGCGAACTCACGCACCGAGGCCAGATCCGCGAGATCGAGTTTGCGCACCGAGGCCAGCGGCCCGATCTCCCCGGCCACATGCTCACCCTTGGCCACATTTCGACAGGCCAAGATCACCTGCGCACCGCCCCCCGCGAGCGCACGCGCGGTCACCGCCCCCAACCCGCTGTTGGCGCCGGTGACGATGATCTTCCGGCCGCTCTGATCGGGCATATTCGACAGATCCCACCTGCTCATACGGGAGAGTCTAGTCCGGTGTGGGACGAGTCTCATCCGCTGCGACCCGCCCGGGCCGCAGCGTAGGACAACCGTCAAACCTGGGCGAGCACCTCATCGTCGCTCATCGCCGCCACCTCCAGATACATCCCGGCCACCCGCTCCAGCCTTCCGGTCGCACCCCGGTCGGCTTCGCGGTCGAGCAGGCGCGCGGCCAGACCCGCCACGGTGCGGGCGGTGAAGAGATCGGCAACGATCGCCTCCGGTGTGTCCAGCCACTCGCGGACACGGGCGATCACCGCCGTGGCCAGGACGGAGTCACCGCCGAGGGCGAAGAAGTCGTCGGTGGCCCCGACCCGGGCCGGATCGAGGACCGTGCCGACGATATCGGCGAGCGCGCGTTCCAGAGCGGTGCGCGACACGACGAATTCGACTGTGTCATCGGCGCGTTCGAGCACGGCGCGCACGGCCTTGCGATCCGGTTTGGCATTCGAGGTCAGCGGCAATTCCGCGAGAATTTCCAATCGCGTCGGAATCATGTAGGCGGGCAGGAGCTCCGCCGCGGCCGCCAGTACGGACTCCGGCACCACTTCGGTATTCGCCTCGGGGACAAGGGCGGCGACAAGTTTCGGCGCGGCGCGGCCGACTACGGCGGCAATGGCGTGACGGACGCCGGGGACCTGGCGCAGCGCGCTCTCGACCTCACCGAGTTCCACCCGGTAGCCGCGGATCTGGACCTGATGATCGGCACGGCCGAGGAATTCCAGTGTGCCATCGGGCAGATAGCGGGCCAGATCGCCGGTGCGGTACCAGCGCATGCCGTCATGCACCACAAAGCGTTCGGCGCTGCGTTCCGGATCGCCGCGATAGCCCGCCGCGACGCCATCGCCGCCGATCCACAGTTCACCGGTCACCCAATCGGGGCAGTCGTGCCCGGTCGGGCCGACGACGCGACACTGCACATTGCGCAGCGGAGTGCCGTAGGGCACGGCGGCCCATTCCGCGGCCACCGCGCCGTCGACGACCTCACAGATGGTGGAGTGGATGGCGGTCTCGGTGGCACCACCCAGCCCGGCGAAGCGGGCGGCGGGCGCCACCGCGGCGAGCCGACCGGGCAGGGCGATATCGACCCAGTCGCCGCCGAGAATGACGGTGCGCAGCGAGCCGAGCGGCGCACTCGCGGCGGCGGTGAGCAACATATCGAGCAGGCTCGGCACGCAGTTGAGCACCGAAACCTGGTGGCGGCGAATCAGTTCCACCCAGTCGGCCGGTTCGCCGCGCTGTGCATCGTCCACCGCGACCACCGCGCCGCCCGCGCTGAGCAGGCCGAAGATGTCGTACACCGACAGGTCGAACTCCAGTGCCGAGAGGGCGAGCACGCGATCCGTGGCGCCGACCGCGAAGCGTTCGTTCAGGTCGTCGATGGTGTTCATGGCCGCACGATGCGGGACCTGCACACCCTTGGGCCTACCGGTCGAGCCGGAGGTGAACAGGATGTACGCGATGGTTTCCGGATCACCGAAGATGGGGCGCGCCAACGGCTTCGGATAGGCCCGAGCGGCGGCCAAGGCGACGGTGCCGACCTCCGGGAGCTGCTCGTCGCCGACCGTCACGGCGGCGACCGCATCGCCGATGCGCAGAATCTCCGCGCGCCGTGCGGCCGGTTGGTCGAAGCCGATCGGTACGTAGACCGCGCCCGCGGCAAGCACACCCAGGGTCGCCACCACCTGATCGGGCCCCTTCGGCAGCTGAACCGCGACCGAATCACCCGGCAGCACACCGGCATCGCGCAGCGCACCGGCGACCGACAGCGCCTCGGCAGCGAGTTTGCCGTAGGAGACGACACCGCCCGGTTCCCAGATCAGCGCGGGCGCATCGGGATTCGTCGCGGCATTGGCGAAGAAGCCGGTGTGCAGCAATCCTGCGCTGACCGGTCCGGCGGTGGCATTGACCCGGGCCCGGGTTTCGGCCTGCTCCAGCGGAATCCGCAGCGCCGCCTCGGCATCCCAACCGGCCGCCGACGATATTTCACCGGACCCGATATCTCCGGCCAGTCGCAGGATGGCATCGATATAGCGCGCGAACATCGCCTCGATGACGCCCGCGGGAAAGGCGGATTCGCGCACATCCCAATTCAGCAGCAGCCCACCGCGCACCTCGGTGATCTGCGCGTCCAGCAGCACCTGCGGACCCTGCGAGATGATCCAGACCGGATCGCCGAAGGTCTCGGTCACGGTATCGGCGAACAGTTCACCGAGATTGAGCGCACTGGTGTAGACGATCGGCGCGAGTACCGGCTCACCGCGCTGGCGCCCGAGGTCGCGCAGCACCTCCAGTCCCGAGTACGCCGTATGCGCACCCGCCGCATGCAGCTTCGCCTGTAGCGCCCGCGCCCGTTCGGTGACGGTCGCCGGTTCGGTCACATCCACCTCGAGCAATACCGACGAGGTGAAGTCGCCGACCACGCCGTCGACCTCCGGATGCACCGGTTCGCGATGGAACAGCGGCAGATTGAGCAGGAACCGACGCTGCGCCGACCAGCCGCCGATGGTCTCGGCGAATACCGATGCCAGTGCCATGGCCGGGGTGATGCCGCGAGCGTGCGCGGCCTCGAATATCAGGGCCTTCGCCGCGGGCGCGAGCCAGCGGTGGTGCCGCACGGTACGGCTGGCCCCCGAAACCCTCGACGCCTGTGGCAGTTCCGGCGCGCCGGGCAGTTCGGGCAGCCGCTGCTGCCACCACTGTCGGTCCCGCTCATGTTCGGCACCGGTACCGCTCGGGTGCTCCGCGAGGTAGCGGCGGAACGTATAGGTCTGCGGCGGTAGCGATTCGCCCTGATAGAGCCGAGCCAGGTCGCTGATCAGCATGCGGTAGCTCATCGCATCGGCGGCGAGCATATCGACATCGAGGTGTAGCCGGGTCCGGCCGTCCGCCAACAATGTCAGCGCGATATCGATGACCTGGCCGTCCTCGACCGCCATCCGCTGATGAGTTCTCGCCTCCCGCAATGACTCCAGCCTGCGCTCGGCGGCATCCGACGGCAGCTCACACAGATCGGTGCAGGTCCACACCGAGCGACCCGGCCGAGCCATGGTCTGCTGGGTGCCGTCGGGCAGGAATCGCGTGCGCAGCATCGGATGCCGCAGCACCAGCGCGTCGACGGCCTGCTCGAGCCGGGCGGGATCGACTCCCGCACCGTCGAATTCGACATACAGGTGCGCCGCGACGCCGCCGAGTTCCTGGGATTCGGAGCGCCCGATCCAGTACGCGTGCTGCATCGGCGCGAGCGCGAAGGGGGTATCGTCGTCGGCCCGATCGACCACCGCATCGGCATCCGATACCTCCGGGTCCGGCTGAGCACTATCGCCACTGGATCCGCCGAGCAATTCATGCCATCCGTCCACCGTCGGGTTCGCGGCCAACAGCGCGAAGTTGATGTCGATACCGCGCTTACGCCAACTCCCGGCCAGTTTCATGGTCCGGATGGAGTCCAGCCCCAACTGGATCAGATCGTCGCCGAAGCCGATCGTCTCGACGGCTACGTCGAGTTGCGCAGCGATCGTGGCGCGGATTTCCTCCCGGCCGATCGTCGTCCTCGCCCCGTCCCCCGGTCGCTGTGCTGGCTCCATCTGGCGCTGTCACTCCTTGGTCGCCGCCGCATTCGGCGGATCGAGACTGCTCGGCGGCAGCCTATCGCATTGAGATAGGGTTGCCTAACCTATCTTAGGAGACCTGATCATCAGGCAGTAGATCAAGTACCAGGCATCTGTGAGGCAGACCGTGACTTCGACATCCACCTGGCCCACCCATCGCGACGGCTACGTCCCCTTTCCGACTGCCGACGCCGAGGCATATCGCGCGGCCGGTTACTGGACCGGCCGGCCGCTCGGCGACCTGTTGCGCACGACCGCGACCCAGCATCCGAACCGAACCGCATTGCTGGACGCGGACAGCGCGCGCAGCTACGCGTGGGTCGATGCCGAGGCCGACCGGATGGCACACGGTCTACTCGCGCTCGGGATCGCGCCGGGCGACCGCGTGGTTGTACAGCTGCCGAATGTCCCGCAGTTCCTGACCGTCCTGTTCGGATTGCTGCGCGCCGGAATCATTCCGGTACTGACCCTGCCCGCCCACCGTCGCGCCGAAATCGAACATCTGGCCGGACTTTCCGAGGCGGTCGCCTACCTCATTGCCGACCGGTTCGGCGACTTCGACTACCGCGAACTGGCCGAAACCGTCCGCGCGGCCGTGCCCACCCTGCGCCACATTCTCGTACTCGGCGACCCCGGCAGCTGCACCGATCTGAATTCGATTCCCCGCGACGGCGGCTCGCTGCCGACCATCGACCCGAGTGATATCGCACTGATGCTGGTCTCCGGCGGCACCACCGGCCTGCCCAAACTGATCGCACGCACCCACGACGACTACGTCTACAACGTCACCGCGAGCGCGGAGATCTGCGGACTCACCGAGGACGACGTATACCTCGCGACATTGCCCGCCGCACACAACTTTCCGCTCGCCTGTCCCGGCATTCTCGGCACCGTCGCGGTCGGCGCGGCCGTTGCCTTCACGACCGATCCGAGTCCGGAGAGCGCCTTCGCCGCGATCGCCCGCCATCGGGTCACGGTCACCGCGGTGGTGCCGCCACTGGCCCAACTCTGGTGCGCGGCAACCGAATGGGAGGATGCCGAGCTCGGCTCACTGCGACTACTCCAGGTCGGCGGCGCCCGGCTCGCGGAAGTGAATGCCCGCGAGGTGGCACCGGCGCTGGACGTACAACTGCAACAGGTATTCGGCATGGCCGAGGGCCTGCTCAACTACACCCGCCTCGACGACAGCGCCGAGCTCGTCTGCACCACCCAGGGCCGCCCGCTCTCCCCCGCCGATGAGATCCGCGTCGTGGATGCCGACGGCAATGATGTCGCCCCGGGCGAGGAGGGCGAACTGCTCACCAAGGGCCCCTACACGATCCGTGGCTACTACCGCGCCCCCGAGCACAATTCCCGCGCCTTCACCGCCGACGGCTACTACCGCTCCGGCGACCTCGTGCGCCGCCTCCCCAGCGGACACCTGATCGTCTCCGGCCGCATCAAGGACGTCATCAACCGCGGCGGCGAGAACATCTCCTGCGACGAACTCGAGGAACATCTGCTCGCCCATCCATCGGTCCGCCATGCCGCCGCCGTCGGCCTCCCCGATGCCGCACTCGGCGAAAAGGTATGCGCCGTCCTGGTCGTCGACGGCGAGATGCCGACCCTGGCCCAGCTCAAGTCCTTCCTGACCGATCGCGGTCTGGCCACCTACAAGCTGCCGGACCTGGTGCGCCGGGCCGACCGGCTCCCGATCACCGCCGTCGGCAAGATCGATAAGAAGGCCCTGCGCGCCGGACACGCCTGATCGGACGATCGGGGGCGGCGTGAGTCCGACCTACGCCGCCCCCGATCTACCCGGATGTCGCCGATAACCGGGTTGCCCCGGCAGATATTCGGAGCCCACCCCGAAGTTGATGGGTCCGCTATGACGCTTTGACGACATAGGGGGCGATACTGCCCAGCTTTTCGCAGGTCTCCTCGAATTCCCGGTCCGGCCGTGACTGCCCGACGATGCCAGCGCCCGCACGCAGCCAGGCGCCCTCGGTGGTCTGATAGACCGCGCGCAGCACCAGCGTGGCCTCCAGCGCACCGGACGGCGAAACCGTCACGACGGCACCGGAGTACAGACCGCGCGGCGCACCGTCGAGTCGGAATACCGAATCCACGCCCGCCCGCTTCGGAATGCCGGACGCGGTGACCGACGGGAAAAGCACTTCCAGCGCATCCCAACTGGTGCGGTCCGCCGCGAGGCGTCCCCGCACGGTGGAGGCCAGATGCTGCACGCTGCCGCGTTCGCGAACCGCCATGAAATCGGAGACCGCGGGCGTGCCCGGATCGGCCACCGCGGTGATCTCGGCAAAGGAGGTCTGGACCGAAATCGCGTGCTCCACGATCTCTTTGGGATCGGTGACCAGGTCCGCACGAGCCGCCATATCGATCGCCGCACCGAGGCCGAAGGCACGGGTTCCGGCGAGCGGCTCGGTGGTGACCACCCGATCCTCATCGACGGCGGCGACCAGTTCCGGACTGAATCCCGCCGCCTCCAGCCCACCGAGGCGCAGCAGGAACGACCGTGCGGGAGTGTTGTTGGCACGGCCGAGCCGGTAGGTGGCCGGTACGTCGACCGCGAAGGGCAGATCGACCTTTCTGGACAGAATGACCTTCTGGTAACGGCCGGAACGGATCTCCGCGACCGCCTCGGTGACCCGGTCGCGATATCCGGTCGGATCCAGGCGCACATCGACCGGCTGCGCGCGCGGCAATTCGGTGTCCTGCGAGGCGGCAATGAGATCGTGAATGTCGTTGGCCTCGGCGGGGGTAGCACCGGAGATCCGGACGCCGAATGCGCCGACCCGCACCTCGATGCGCGGAATCATCAAATGGGCCAGCGTCGTTCGCGGATCCAGATGTGCGGTCGCATCCAATGCCCATGCGCAGAATTCGAATCCGATCCAGCCGTAGGCCCGGCGCCCACCCAGCGGCAGCATGCCGAGTGCCCGGTCGATGACACTGGCCGGACTGCCCTCCCACGCACCGGCCGTAACGCGCCCGTCCCAACTCACGCGCAATTCATTCGCGTCGAGTTCAACGCCGCCCAGGGGGTCGGCTGCGAATACCCATTCGCCGAGCCGCTCGTACACCACGTATTCGCCGAAGCGCTCGGCCGCCGCCAGCCGGGACATCGCTGCCGCCGGATCGGTCACATACTCAACGCGCAAGCGCTCCGTGGTCGACAACGATCCTCCAAGGTTATGCTGACCTAACTTTGAGAAGTAAGGTTAGCATTACCTCTCTAGATCGCCAGCGTCCCGACGGCCGCAGCGACGACCGCGAAAACCGTTACTCCGCAGGCAGCGCGAGCGCAGCACGCTCGACACTCAACAGACTCTCCGTACTGTGCTCCGCGTGGTAAGCCGCCCCGCCGCCGCGCAGGCCGAACAGGCGCTTGCTGTAGACCAGCCAGACCACCGCGGCGATATTGATCAACAGCGCGCCGATGCGCAGCACGGTGATCTTCTCGGTCAATTCGTAGATCTCCAACGGCAGGAAGATGCTGGTCGCGATGACGGCGAAATATTCGCCCCAGCGCTTGACCAGCCACAGCCCGACCGCCTCGATGGCCTGCAGCGCCGCGTAGCAAAGGATGCCGATACCCACCCACAGCAGCGTCGTATTCGACAGCGAGAACGCTTGATCGATCAGATGCACGATCTTGGATCGGTCGATATCCCACCCGATCTGATCGGCCAGCGGCCGCAGCAGCGGCAGATCCCGTTCGAAGTCGGCCCGCATGGTCTCGCGCGAGGAACGGAACTTGAAGACGGCGAGCGCGGCCACCACCAACAGCAATCCGCGTACCACCCGCTCGATCGCCAGCGCCCGCATCAGCCAGCGGTCGCGCAGCAGTCGCCCGCGCGGCACCTCCGGCGCATGATCGGCGGGCCCGGAGCCGACCGGTTCGCCCGGTACGAAGGTGCCGCAGCGCAGACACCGCCACGCAACCCCCGCCACGGTCTGCACATGCAGACGCTCCGCCAGATCCTGCTCATCCGGCGCGTAGGTGTAGTGGCCGTGCCAGCCGCACGCGCGTAACGCCCAATCCATGCGCGCAGCCTAGTTAATGATCACCATCGGCAGCGATCGAAACCATCGTGTCCGCCGCCGCTCACCGGGCTCGCGGCCGACTCGCCCGCCGGAGTTCCTGCGCGGAATCCCCTGGCGGGCTTGAATAGGGGGATCGGCAGTTGCGGAGGAAAAGCATGATCGATCACCGCGGGGATTCGCCCGCTCCGGCTCGAGCGACCGCACCCGGATCGGTGGTGGCGCTCATCGACGCGGGCTCCGGAGTGGAACGCGAACTCGTCGGCGCCTGGCTCGCCGACGGCGGGCTCGAGCACGAACTCGGCATCGACGCACCCGTCACCCAGTTGGATCTGGACGCGGGCGCGATCGGCGCTCGACTGGTCGGACGGCGCGACGATCCACTCGTGGTACCGATCCGTGTGCTGTGGCTACCGCCCGAGCGCGACGGGGTCCGACGCATCACCTTCGCCGACCTGGCCCTGCTGACCAATCCACGCAAGCCGAACCGCCTCGCACAGCGCCGGTTGGTCGGCGAGCCGGACCGGCACGTGGTGCTCACCGGTCAGCCCGCCCTGCTCAGCGAGCTGCGCGCCAATAATCCGGAGGCGGCGGCATTGCTGGTCAAGGGCTCCACCGAGCCGTTCGCCCGCGCCATTGTGCGCGCGGCGGTGGTCGCGCTGGAACGCGCGGAACGCTCCGTCATCGGCGACCGGTACAAGGTGCCGCGGCTGGTAGCCGAGGAGATCCTGGACTCCCCGGAATTCCTGCGCCGTCTCGAATTCATCGCCGATCAGCTCGGCGCCAGTCCGCATGAGGTGTACCGGCGGGCGGAGAAGGCGCTGCGCGAACTCGTCGCCGCGCAGAGCAGGCTGGTCACGGATCTGTTCACCCAGGCGATGCGCCCGGTCCACGCCTCGACCTGGAAGGTGGACTCCGACGACACCGGTCTGGACGGACTGCGCGCGCTCAACCGGAGCTATCCGCTGGTCTTCCTGCCTTCGCACCGGTCCTATGTCGATGCGTTCGTCCTCGGTGATGTGCTGGCCCGCAATGACTTCCCGCCGAATCATGTGATCGGCGGCGCGAATCTGAGCTTCTGGCCGATGGGACCGATCGCCCGGCGCACCGGCACCGTCTTCATTCGCCGCAGCTTCGGTGACGACGAGGTCTACAAGGCGGTGGTCGAGGAGTACTTCGCCTATCTGCTGTCCAAGCGATTCAATATGGAGTGGTACTTCGAGGGCGGCCGGACGCGCACCGGGAAGCTGCGTCCACCGCGCTACGGACTGCTGAACTACCTTGCCGCCGCGGTCCGTTCGAATCGGATCGACGATGTCCTGCTCGTCCCGGTCTCGATCACCTATGAGCGGCTCAACGAACTCGGCGCCATCGCGACCGAGCAGGTGGGCGGGACCAAGAAGCCGGAGGGGCTGGCCTGGCTGGCGCGTTATGTACGCAGCCAACAGCATTCGGCCGGACACGTCTACGTGCGCTTCGGTGCGCCGCTGTCGGCGCGCGATCGCCTTGCGGCATACGGTGATCCGCTCACCCCGCCGCCGGTGACGATTCCGCTGCACGGCGTCGAGCGGTCCGCGCCCCAGCCGACCGCGACGGCGGAGTCCGAGCATGTCGCAGAGCTGGAGCGAAAGGCGGTGCAGCGGTTGGCCTTCGAGGTCGCCGTCGGCATCAACGAGGTCACGCCGATCACCGTCAACGCGCTGGTCACGCTGGCGCTGCTCGGTGTGCACGAGCGCGCGCTCACCCTCGGCGAGGTGCGCGCCGTGCTGGCCCCGGTGCTGGGCTATATCGAGAAGCGCGATCTGCCGCGCGGCGAGCTGGCGGCATTGCGCGATGAACAGAGCCTGGCGGTCGTGCTCGAGCAGCTGTCGCTGGCCAGGGTCGTCACGGTGTATCGCGGTGGGCTGGAACCGGTCTACTCGATCGAAGCGGGTGCGCACCTGGAGGCCGCATTCTATCGCAATAGCGCGGTGCACTGGTTCATCAACCGCGCCATCCTCGAATTGTCCATCCTGGCGGGGCTGGAGAAGCAGGCGCCGGATCAGCTGCGGGCCGGCTGGGACGAGGCCTTCGAGCTACGCGATCTGCTGAAGTTCGAATTCTTCTTCCCGGAGCGGGCCGAATTCTCGGCGCAGATGACCGCGGAGATGCTGCTGGTCGATCCGGATTGGTATGCCCACACCGCCGAGGACACGCTCGGAGTGGACATTCTGCACAAGCTCACCGCCTCCGGATTCATGATGGCCCACCGTGCGCTGCGCTCGTTCGTCGACGCGCAGCTGGTGGTGGCCGAGCGGCTGGCGGCCCGCGATAACGCCGAGCAGATCGACCGCAAGGAATTCATCGACGAATGCGTCGCTGTCGGCCAACAGATGCTGTTGCAGCAGCGGCTGCACAGTCCGGAGTCGGTCTCCACCGAACTGTTCACCAGCGCATTGAAACTCGCGGACAACCGCGGCCTGCTGGCTCCGGTGAGTCGTGATTCGGCCAAGCGCAGGGCCGAATTGACCCGGCGCCGAATCGAGTTCGCCGATCAGCTGCGCACCATCGCCGCCCTGATCTCGCAGGCCGCCGCACTCGATCCGTCGAATCGGCCCGGGCTGGGGGCCTGATGGAGTCATCGAATACCGCGGAGTCGCAGCACCGAGCGACCCCAGCGGATCTGGCGACGGCGATTGCCGCGATCCGATCCGGACCGCAGGGACCGCAGATCGCCGCGGTCTTCGATTTCGGTGGCACCGTGGTGGACGGTTTCGCACGTCCGCCTTGGTGGCGGCGGAGACTCCAGCGCGACAGAGCCCCCGCGAAAACACTGCTCGGCGGTATCCGCGACGGGCTCACCGACGGCGAATACGGTCGGTTTCTACAGCAGGCCGAGCGCACACTGGCCGACCATCCGGAGGCCGAACTGGAGCAATTGGGCGAGCGGCTGTTCCGGCGCACCATCTACGGACATCTGTATCCCGAAGCGTGGCAGCTGATCCGCACGCACGAGGCCGCGGGGCACACCGTGGTACTGGTGACCGCGCTGACCCGGTTCCAGGTCGAGCCCGCCGCGGACGCACTCGGCATCGACCATGTGCTGTACACCCGAATGGCGACGACCGACGGCGTACTGACCGGATACGCCGAGGGAAGAACGCTGTGGCGCAATGGCAAAGCCGATGCGGTCCGCGAATTCGCCGCGGCACACGGCCTGGATATCACCCACAGCTACGCCTACGCCGACAGCATCGCCGATCTGCCGTTGCTATCGGTGGTCGGATATCCGGTCGCGGTGAATCCCGATCGCAAGCTCGGCATCGCTGCCGCCGAACAGCATTGGCCGATCGTGACCTTCCGTCCTCGGCAACCGCCACGCCCGAGTGACTATCTACGCACCATCGCCGGATTCGCCGGACTGCTGGGCGGGGCGCTATTCGGCGTGCTGACCAAGTCGTACACCCATCAGCGGCGGCAGATGGCCGATGCGCTGATGGCCGATGGGACCGGCGCGACGCTGGCGGCGACCGGGATCCGACTGCGGGTCACCGGTGCGCAGCACGCCCGTGCGCCGCGGCCCGCCGTCTTCCTGTTCAACCATCAGAGCCAATTCGACGTCATCATCCTGCCCAAGGTGCTCGGGGGTGGTGTGACGGGAATCGGCAAGAAGGAGCTGACCAAGAATCCGATTTTCGGTCCGCTGATGCGGTTCGTCGGTGTCACCTTTATCGACCGTGCCAACACCACACAGGCCAAGGCGGCCCTCGCCCCGGTGGTGGGGACGTTGCGCGATGGATTGTCGATCGTGGTCGCGCCCGAGGGGACCCGGTCGTACACGCCGGGTATCGGCCCGTTCAAGAAGGGCGCTTTCCACATCGCGATCCAGGCCGGGGTGCCGGTGATCCCGGTGGTGATCCGCAATGCGGGCGAGGTCAACTGGCGCAATTCGATGGTCGCGCGTAAGGGCACGGTGGATGTCGCCATCCTCGACCCGATCGACGTCAGCGGCTGGGATCCGAACGATATGGACGACCAGGTCGAAGCTGTCCGTCAGCGCTACCTCGACACCCTGCTGAACTGGCCCGCGCCGGACTAGACCGCGCGGCCGAACAGCAGCTTCCACGGCATCAGCGCCGATTCCAGCTGCACCTTGAGGCTCATCTTGGAGGCGCCGAGGGTGCGCTCCTCGAACCGGATCGGAACCTCCGCGATCCCAATGCCCTTCTGCACGGTCCGGTAGTTCATCTCGACCTGGAACGAGTACCCGTTGCTGTGAATCGAGGCCACGTCGATGGCGCGCAGGGTGTCGGCCCGCCATGCCTTGAATCCGGCGGTCGCATCCTTCACACCGATCCGCAGGATCAGGTTCACGTAGAAGTTGGCCCACGCCGACAGCGCCTTGCGGTACCACTTCCATTCCTCGGCGGTCGACCCGCCGGGCACATAGCGCGAACCGAGTACGACACCGGCATCGGTGGTGTTCAGCTTCTCCAGCATCGCCGGAATGACCTCGGCCGGA
Source organism: Nocardia sp. NPDC004278 (assembly GCF_053602975.1). NCBI lineage: Bacteria > Bacillati > Actinomycetota > Actinomycetes > Mycobacteriales > Nocardiaceae > Nocardia > Nocardia sp. NPDC004278. The sequence goes on along the minus strand of NZ_JBSGEQ010000008.1, from coordinate 191,155 downwards.
TGTGACAGGTCGGCGTCCATCTGGATCACCACATCGGCGCCCTCGTCCAGTGCCCGGGTGATCCCGGCCACGTAGGCGCGGCCCAATCCGTTCTTCTCGGTTCGGTGCAGCACGCCGACCACGTTCGGCAGCTCCGCCGCCAACTTGTCGGCGACCTCACCGGTACCGTCCGGCGAATTGTCATCCACCACGAGCACATGCAGGTCGGGCACCGGCAGCGCCGTCAGCCGCTCCACCGCAACCGGCAGATTTTCCCGCTCGTTGTAGGTCGGCACAACAACGGTAACCCTCAAGGGTCGCCCTCCCTGCTCACCTGTTCCAGCCCGCTGACCCACGACAGGACCCCGAGCATTCGTCTGATTGCAAAGAACCGTACTTGATCGACCTAAAGAGCTCCTGAGCGCATACGGGCTCCCGTCACCGCCCGTTTTCCGGCGACATGCCGACTACCTCGCAGATCGCACCGCCCACCGCCCGGGCACTCCGGCCCGCGGCCCCACTCCTGGGATGAAATCAGTTGCCCCGCACCGCCCCTGACGCGCCCTCACTTCTGCTCGTCGCGCCAATCCCGATCCCGGGCATCCTCGCGGGCATTGCGCGCATGCACGATCTCCAAGGCCCGTTCGGCCGTCCGCTGATCCGGATAAGGCCCCATCCGATCCCGGAACCAGCACTGCTTCCCGTTCTCGGCCCGCTGATGCTTCAAGCAGTAGTACCACTTCTCCGCCATGCCCCCAGCATTGCACCACCATGATCACCGCACCGAGATTTCCGGCCATCCCGGCTCATGCGCAGTCGGTGCGGACCGGTGATCTATCCGTGAGCGCGCCCCTGCGTCGCCTCGACGTAGATCCGCATCCCCTCGCCGATCTTTCCGGCCGCGTTCTCCAACTGCTCGGGAGTCAGATGTTTGCCGAATGCGGCGGCGTCGAGGAGTTGCCCGCGAACCTGCTCGAGGTTCGTCCGTGCCCGGTCGAGGCGAGAACTGTCCGGCATAACCGGAGACTACCGCTGATCGAACAAATTTTCGATAGCGAACTCCTCTAGCGCTCGAACTTCTTAGCAGGGTTGCTCGGTTTACGCTCCGAGCACATCGAGGGATGCCTGGACATCGAGGTCCACCGATTCCGCGTCAGCTACATCCACACCAAGCTCGGCGATCGAACCCCCAGCACGGCCTATACCGGGCGTGAACAGCGGCAAACCCGCGCGATCAGCGGCACTATCGCTCACTCGACCACGCTGTTATCAGTCTGACGAGACTGGGCGCCGGAGCCGGTGGCGGCCATTATCGACGTCGGCCGACAATAGGCTCACATGGTGCCTGATATCCACCAGAAGCCCGCTCTGGTCACGCAGATCGTGGATAAGCGGGGGCTGCTCGCGCACGGGGACGCTGTCACGCCGCACCGTCATACGGAGGGGCAGTTGCTGTATCCCTCGGCGGGCGTCCTCGCCACCACGACAGAGCGGGGCACGTGGGTCGCCCCGGCCAACTGTGTCGCGTGGACGCCGCCGGGTTTCGAGCACTACCACCGCGCGTACGGGCAAACGGAGGTCCGGGTGGTGGAAATATCCGGCACACTGTGCGCGTCGCTGCCGGACCAGCCAATGGTGTTCGCGGTATCCCCGCTGCTGCGGGAGGCGTTGCTGGTGCTCACCAGTGGTCGTGAGCTTCGGCCGGAGGCGCGGGACCGGCTTCGCGGGGTGGTCGTGGACGAACTGGTCGATGGTCGCGAGCAGACCCTGTACCTTCCGGAGCCGGCCGATGATCGTCTTCGTGCGGTCACGGACCTACTGCATGCCGATCCCGCGGCACCGTCGACGTTGGCGGAATTGGGGCGGGCGGTCGGGGCCAGCGAACGGACCCTGAGCCGCCTGTTCCAGGCCGAGCTGGGGATGGGCTTTCATCAGTGGCGGAGCCTGCTGCGGGTCCAGCACGCGCTCATCAGGCTTACCGAGGGAGATGCGGTCATCGATACGGCCGCCCGGCTGGGATGGGCCAACCCGACCAGCTTCATCGAAGCATTCACCGCCATCATCGGCCGAACACCGGGGCGATATCAGATGGAACTCCGACGCGGAGACCCATGAGCACCACAGACTTGGCGGGTTTCCGGCATATTGCGTCAACATACCGGTACCGCGCAGCACCGAGGTCCAGCGACCATGGGGTATGCCAACAAACCAACCAACGTTCGAAGCGGACGAGAACACCACCGTGGTGATCGTGGGAGCGGGAATCGCCGGGCTCACGCTCGGCAATTTCCTGCTACACAGCGGGATCAATTGCGTCATCTTGGAGCAGCGCAGCCGCGAGTACGTCGAGCAGCGGCAGCGGGCCGGGGTTATCGATACCCGGGCGACACGCATGTTCCGTGCGTGGGGGCTCGAAGATCGGGTGGTCGGCGGTGTCCCGACCGAGTCTGCGCTGAACTTCCGCATCGATGGACAGACGCGCGCCCTCGAACTCGACTCGAACGATCACGGCGACGGCCGTTTCTGCCCCCAGCAGGTCCTTGTCCGCAACCTGATCGATGTCTTCCTCAGCGACGGTGGAGACCTGCGCTTCGACGCCGAGGTCTCGGTGGAGAACCTCGCCGGTGACGAACGCCCGCTCGTCCGCTACCGGGACAGCACCGGCTCGGCACGGGTGATCAGCTGCGAGTTCATCGCCGGCTGTGACGGTGACCGCGGGGTCAGCCGGGCCGCCATCCCCGATGAGATACTCACGCGTCACTCGCATGAGTACGGGTACGCGTGGCTGACCATCCTGGCGGAGGTGCCCGCCGATCACCAGTCCATGATGGCGCTGCACCCACGTGGATTCGCCGGGCAGTTCGCTCGCGGTCCACACGCGAGCCGGTTCTATCTGCAGTGCCCGCTCGGTACTCCACAGTGGACAAACGAGCGCATTTGGGACGAGCTCGAGACTCGATTCGGTGAGCCCATGTCCCGCGGCCCGATCAGCAGCACGCAGTTGGTTCCGCTGCGCAGTGTGGTGTACGACCCGATGAGTTACGGTCGGCTGTACCTACTCGGGGACGCTGCCCACATCGCTCCCCCGATGAGCGCCAAAGGAATGAACCTCGCCCTGCACGACGCCGAGGTATTCGCGAACGCCGTAGTCCGCTACCGGACGGATCACGACTCGAGCCTGCTCGACACATACTCGTCGACGTGTCTCGCTCACGTATGGAACTACCAGGCATTCGCGACGTGGTGGACCGAACTGGTGCACAACGCCGCCGACGCCTCGCATCAAGGCGAATTCCGGCACCGGATCGCCCGAGCAGACCTTGCGCGCCTGTTCGAGTCCGGCTCGGCGAACCGACTGTTCAGTGAGTTCATCGCCGGGCTGAACTAACCGGCCTGGCGGCGGGCGTAGAGCGGAAGGACGTCCGGTCGATGAGCCCCAAAAACCAAAAAGACGAGGGAACTCCCGCGTGCGCTCTGTGTACGCAGGGGTCCCTCGTTTTTGAGTGGCCAGGGCCGGGATCGAACCGGCGACCTTCCGCTTTTCAGGCGGACGCTCGTACCAACTGAGCTACCTGGCCGCAGGCACCCGTGGTGAATGCCATACGCGAAACGCCGGATTACTCCGGCGCTCACTTGCGACCCTGACGGGACTCGAACCCGCGACCTCCGCCGTGACAGGGCGGCGCGCTAACCAACTGCGCCACAGGGCCTTGCGTTACTTCCAACGATCCGAAGACCGTACCCCCTACGGGATTCGAACCCGCGCTACCGCCTTGAAAGGGCGGCGTCCTAGGCCGCTAGACGAAGGGGGCTCGCCCCGGATTTCTCCGGATCGGCTTCAACGGCTGTCCGTTGGGAGCTGGGATAGCTTATGACAGACCGACCACGTTTCCCAAATCGGCTGTTCAGGCTCCCAATCCGAGCTCTTCCAGCCGGGCCTGGGCGCGCCAGCCGTCATTGCGGAACTTCTCCTCCCACTCCTGGGTGGCCATCGCCTCGACCACGACCTCGAGCGCTTCCTGGAACCGGGCACGCAGATCGACCCCGTTGCCGAGGATGTCCACCAGGTAGCGCTGGCCGGCCAGCGCGGCGGAGAGGGTGCGAGTGAAGCGGTCCGGGTCGGCGTCGGAGCGCAGCTGCCCCTGATCGATGGCCCGGATCGCGAGCGCCCTGGTCGCGCGGCCGAGGATCCGACCGCCGCCGGTCTGCACATCGCGATAGAAGTCCGGTTCGATGATCAGCCGGAATTCGGCCTGCACGATGATGTCGTGCTCGAGCCGCAACGCCATCTCGTCGATCATCCCGTGCAGCACATCGAGCGGACCGAGATCGGTTCTGGCAAGCCAACGTTCGGCCGATGCCCGGTATCGTTCGACCGCGGTGTCGAGAACGGCGCGTGCCAGATCTTCCTTGGAATCGAAATGAAAGTACATGGCGCCCTTAGTGGCGCGTGAACCTTCCAATATGCGGTTGAGCGATGCAGCGGCATAGCCGCTCTTCCCGAACTCAACGGCGGCGGACCTGATTATCGCCGCGCGTGTCCGGCGGGCCCGCTCTTGCTGCCGTGCCATGCTCGAAACGCCTCCGAAGCCTACTCGCCGCCAAACGGTGCCCCCCAATGGAACGGACCCTTGGCGCGAAGTTATGAGTTTTATCAATACTTCAAACCGGGATTTCGCCCAGTTTCAAACTTTCGGTACGAAAACTTGCGAAAATCCTGAAACACACCAGCTGGTATAGTTTTCCTGCCCAGGTGCGCCGCAGGGGGTGCGCACCTGGGCATTACTTCGTCTCGGATCTGCCTCCCCCGGCGTCGACTCGTAGGAGGTCACGATCGGCCGTACCGGTCGCGACACGTTCGGGCACAACAACGATAAGCCGAATTCCGGATCGCCGGGTAAGTCGGCGATTCCTCCGTAATTCACCAAGTCGTCACGGTACCCGGAAAGGCCATCCGACACGCGGCAAACCGAAGACTCGAGCGGACGAAACATCCGGATATCTGTTACAGCTAACATCGCGCAATCACGCGATCGAGCCGCTTTGATTTCCGAATTCGGCAGCGACGCAGCACCGTTCACCCGAGTCGACCAGCGCACCGATCGCCGCGGCACCGACCGCGCGACACCGGCCAGCCGCCTCGCTGCGTCCCCCCGTGCGCTGACCCTACACCCCCCGCAAATCCAAAGACATTGGTACGCAACATGATTGGATGGTAGCCCGGCGCGGGCGAAATGAACAAAGCTGGGCACCAAACGTTTACCCGCAGCATCGCCGCGCGCACGCGCCGTGTTACCCGCTACACCAGCATGACTCGCCCCCGCCCCCGGTAACCCCGAGCGAACCGAACCGCGGCCCACCTGCCGCGTCCCGCCCCCGGTTACCCGATCCGCGCCGAGCCAACTACACTGTCCCTCCGCGCCCCTATAGCTCAGTTGGTAGAGCTACGGACTTTTAATCCGCAGGTCGTAGGTTCGAGCCCTACTGGGGGCACCGCATCAGGCGTCCGGTTTCATACCGGACGCCTGAGTCTTTTTCGGTCCGTTCGCACACCCGACGTACGTCGGCACCGACCGCGAATCGGCACATTTTCGGGCAGGCTTTCCCATACCGCGGGCACGTCCCCGCACACCGGGGACACCCCCCGACAACATGTGGAGACGATGACGCCCTTCGATGATCTGCTCTCCCGAGTTCCCATTGCACAGCTCGCCGACAAAGTTGGGTGTCGACCAACTCACTGCGACGAATGCGGTAAAGGCGGCATTGCCGACCCTGCTCGGCGGATCACCGGCCAACGCGACCGAACCGGCGGGCGCTCTGATCGGCGCGCTGGACCAGCACGGGCGAACTCGTCGAAGGCGAGGGCGCGGCGGATGTCAGGTCGATATCGCCAGCGGGTCGAAGATCGTCGACAAGGCCTACGGCGCGAAGCAGAATGCGGTGATCAGCGCGCTCGGCGCGACCGCGGGCACCGTCGGCAACGACCTGGTCGCCAAGCTGCTGCCAATGCTGGCTCCCATCGTGATGGCCCATCCGGCCGAGCAGTTGACCCGCGGCGGTGACGGCATGGCGGCGCCGCGGACACAGTCGGGCGGCGGCATCGGCGACATGCTCGGCGGTCTGCTCGGCGGCAGCAGCAACAGCGGCGGCATCGGGGGCACGATCGGAGAAGCGTTGGCCGAGAACGCAGGTGGTGCGCTCGAAAGCATGCTGGACGGTCTTTTCTGGCGCAAACGCTGAGGCTCGCCCGCGCCGACACTCCCGACTCTGTGCGATGTCCCACGCTGGGCTAACGACTCTCGGGCCATAGCGATAGACCCCGCACGCGGACCAACCCCCTACACTCGGGATGGTTGTCGTACGCCAACGTTGGCGTATGACGTCTATCACGACGTGTTCTTTGTCGGCCGGATGCGTTTCGCATCACACCTACGGTGCCGTAAGGTATGGCCGCATCGACACGGTCTAACCAGGGGACTGACCAGCAAGAGCGCCACGCACACATGAAGGGCTTGTATATGGCAAGGGATCTGACTCAACTCGAGCTGCTCACGGAGTTGGAGCCGGTTGCCGAAGAAAACGTCAACCGGCACCTCTCCATGGCAAAGGAATGGCATCCGCACGACTATGTCCCGTGGGATGAAGGCCGCAACTTCGCGGCACTCGGCGGCGTGGACTGGGACCCGGAGCAGTCCCGACTGAACGAGGTCGCGAAGGCGGCCATGATCACGAATCTGCTGACCGAAGACAACCTGCCCTCCTACCACCGCGAGATCGCTGAGAACTTCTCCCAGGACGGCGCTTGGGGCACCTGGGTCGGCCGCTGGACGGCCGAGGAGAACCGCCACGGCATCGTCATGCGCGACTACCTCGTTGTCACCCGTGGCGTCGATCCCGTGGCGCTCGAGGAAGCGCGCATGGTCCACATGACCAACGGCTTCGCCTCCCCCACCGAGGCCGATGCGGGCTTCCTGCATTCGGTCGCGTACGTGACCTTCCAGGAGCTGGCCACCCGGGTCAGCCACCGCAATACCGGCAGGGTCTGCGACGACCCGATCGCCGACCGCATGCTGCAGCGCGTCGCCGCCGACGAGAACCTACACATGATCTTCTACCGCAACATGTGCGGCGCGGCCCTCGACCTGTCCCCCGACCAGGCGCTCGAGGCGATCACTCTGATCCTGGAGAACTTCCAGATGCCCGGCGCGGGTATGCCCAACTTCCGCCGCAACGGCGTGCTGATGGCCAAGCACGGCATCTACGACCTGCGCCAGCACCTCGAAGAGGTGGTACAGCCGGTGCTCAAGAAGTGGAACATCTTCGAGCGCACCGACTTCACCGCGCGCGGTGAGGCCGTCCGCGAGCGGCTCGGTCTGTTCCTGGAGAAGCTGGGCCAGGACGTCATCAAGTTCGAAGAGCAGCGCGACCGCATGCTCGCCCGCGAGGCGAAGAAGCGGGAGCTGGCCGGGGTCGCCAGCTGATCTCGCCCCGCAAACGACAACGCGCCGCCGCCGGATTTCTCCGGCGGCGGCGCGTTTATATCCGGCAACGCCGATCTCTTCGGCGAGTTTTTAGGTTCAACCGCCGAAACTCGCGGCGGCCCTACTTCATCGGCAGTGCGCCGTCGACACCGCCGACATCGGTGATCTTCCAGTCCGAGTTCTTATCCAGTGTGACGTTGTAGGTCACCGTTGTCTGCGCGCCCTCCGGGCTCTGCGCATTCGTCGAACTCACATTTACGAACACGTCGACTTTGTAGACACCGCCTTGTTCCGACATCACCTTTGCGGTAATCGGCGCGGCGGTGGAGGTCCACTTCAACGGAACCAGAATCTGTTCGAGCTTGGGCGCGGTCGCATCGAACTTATTTGCCAGCTGCGGAACGGTATTCGCCTTCAGCTTGGCCACCCAGGACGGGATGTCCTGGTAATTGACGGTGGCCGCGCCGACCGCATATTCGCTGGCGACCTGTTCGGCCCTCTTATCCGCGGCCGCCCGATCCTTTTGCTCGGCGAGATCGCTGCGCGCCGACCACAGCAATCCGGTCAATATGCCGACTGCGATCACCAATGCGCCGATTACGGCGCCGGTGACCACGGTGGAGACGCGAATCGATACGGTTCCCGACTGCCGGTCCGAACGCTGCCCGGACGTATCGGCCTTCGTATCGGATGCCCTCGTCTCGGCAGTCTTGTCCGACTCCATACCGGAGTCGCCGTCCCTGCCTGATGCGGTGCCCTCGATCCGTTCCGTCATTCGTCCTCTCCGATGAGTCTGGTGGTCACGGGCGATACCCGCGAGTAACAGGCTACTGAGGGCGTCCGAGAAGGCCCTGGCACCCTCGGCGCACCGGGAGTGTGCAGCCAGTTCGAACGCTATTCCGAATCCGCCGACGAGCCGGCCGCAAACCTCGACACTGAAGGTATCGCCGCCGACGGCGCGCTGCGCCGACCGGCCACAGTCATAGGACCGTAGGAGGCCGAGGACATGTCCAGCACATCGAAGGACAACGGGACGCTCACCGGCAAGGTCGTCGCGATCACCGGAGGGGCGCGCGGTATCGGACGCGCCACCGCCGAGGCATTCCTCGCGGCAGGCGCCGCGGTCGCGATCGGCGATATCGATGTCGAACTGGTGGCGAAGACGGCGGCGGAGTTGGGTGCGGATCCGGATGCCAAGATCGTCGGTCTGCCGCTCAATGTGACCGATCGCGCCGCCTTCGCCGCATTCCTCGACACCGTGGACAGCGAACTCGGGCCATTGGACGTACTCGTCAATAATGCCGGAATCATGCCGACCGGCCTGTTTGCTGATGAGGACGAGAAGATGACCGATCGGATCATCGATATCAACCTCAACGGGGTGATCCACGGCTCCCGGCTCGCGGTGCAACGGTTCAAGGACCGCGGCAGCGGACATCTGATCAATATCGCGTCCTTGGCCGGGACACAGGGCTTTCCGGGCCTGGCCACCTACTGTGCGACCAAACACGCGGTGGTCGGGTTCACCTCGGCGCTGCACCTGGAGATGAAGGAGCACGGTGTGCACGTCGGCGCGGTGCTGCCCGGCATCGTCCGCACCGAACTATCGGCCGGTGCCAATATGCCGAACTGGATCACGCCGCTGACCACAGTGGATCCGGAGGATGTCGCGCAGGCGATCGTGCGATCGGTACGGACGAACAAGCCGCTGACCACCGTCCCGCGCAGACTCGCGGCCATTATCAAGTCGGCCCAGCTGCTGCCCTACCGCGCCCAGCTGCTCGTCGCCGAATTCACCGGCGCGACAACGGCCTATGCCCAGCCCGATCCCGCCGTACGCGAGATCTACCACCGCAGACTCCGCAACCTATAGGTCGTATCGCGCCGAACCGGCGTGCGCCAGCGCATATCGGACAGCGGTGGCATCGGCGCTGCCTCGGGGCGGATGAGACACTGGTGGGCGTGACTATTACCGCTGAGGCCAAGAGCACGCTGCGGATCGGGCCGTATCCGGTCGATCCGGCGGTGGTGCTCGCACCGATGGCGGGCATCACGAATCTGGCGTTCCGCAAGCTGTGCCGGGAGTTCGGCAGCTCCACATCAATCTATGTGTGCGAGATGATCACCGCGCGCGCGGTGGTGGAGCGCAATGAGAAGACGCTGCACATGATGTCCTTCGACGAGGATGAGCATCCGCGCTCGATGCAGCTGTACGGCGTGGATCCGGCCACGCTCGGCGAGGCCGTGCGGATCATTGTCGGCGAGGGTTGGGCCGATCACATCGATCTCAATCTCGGCTGCCCGGTACCGAAGGTCACCCGGCTGGGTGGCGGCGCGGCACTGCCGTACAAGCGCGCGCTGTTCAGCAAGATCGTCAAGGCCATGGTCTCGGGTGCCGAACCGGCCGGTGTCCCGGTGACGGTGAAGTTCCGCATCGGCATCGACGATGACCACCTGACCTACCTGGACGCAGGCCGCATCGCCGAGGCCGAGGGCGCCAAGGCCGTCGCATTGCACGCCCGCACCGCCGCACAGCGCTATTCGGGCCACGCCGACTGGAGCGCGATCGCCCGACTCAAGGAAGCCGTCACCACGATCCCGGTGCTCGGCAACGGCGATATCTTTTCCGCCGCCGACGCGGTGCGCATGATGGACGAAACCGGTTGCGACGGAGTGGTTGTCGGGCGCGGCTGCCTCGGCCGCCCGTGGCTGTTCGCCGAACTGCAGGCGGCACTGCGCGGCGAAGCATTGCCCGAGGCGCCGAATCTCGGCCGGGTCGGCGAGGTGCTATACCGGCACGGCGCGCTCCTCGCCGAACATCTCGGCGAGGACAAGGCCATGCGCGATCTGCGCAAGCATATGGCCTGGTATCTGATGGGCTTCCCGGTCGGCGCCGAGCTGCGCCGCAGCTTCGCCACTGTGTCGAGTCTCACCCAATTGCAGGATCTCATCGGCGAACTCGACCCGACCGCGCCGTTCCCCCGCGATGCCGAAGGTCCGCGCGGCCGCCAGGGGTCACCGGGCAAGGTGGCGCTGCCGCACGGCTGGCTCGATGATCCGGACGATCCGGCCGTTCCGGCGGGTGCCGATCTGATGCACAGCGGCGGCTGACCCTTTCGAGCGACCTGCAAGCAGTCGCTACGGGATCCTTTCGAGCGACCTGCAAGCAATCGCTACGGGATCGTCTCGTGCGAGGTGCTTCGGTCACACCGGCGTGATCGGTGTGCACTCGAAATGAAATCCGATCGTCAAAAACCCTCCCACCAGCGCGCATGCAGTTCCGAAACACCTCTGCGGCCTGTTGATTTCGCACTGGGCTGGCTCGCCGTGGCGGAATCGTTATCATTGGCGGAATCGGTCATGCGGGTCGAAAGCGGCCGAAACGGCAGCAGAGACGAAAAGCGAGGTTCGTTAGTGGGTGACGATCGGCACGGGCAGTCGCCACGGCCCGGAGGTCGCGCCCCGTGGGAGCGCTACCCCACGGCGGATTACACCGACCGGGACGGCGCACGGTCGTCCCGCAGAGCCCGACATAACGATTCCGAACCCGGCTCGGCCCCGCTGACGGTTCAGGACCTGGTCCAGAAGGTCGACAACGAACGCTCCGGACGCAGGCGGCAGTCCGAGAGCGCCGCTCCGCAACCCCCGGAATCCGCCCCGTCCCGGTCCGCGGACTCCGCGCGCCAGTCCGATATGCCACCGCGCAAATCGAGCGCCCCTGCCGGACGTCAGGCGGACGCACCGCCTCGCACATCGGGCATGCCAGCCGGGCCGAAAGCGGACGCACCATCGCGCACATCGGGCATCCCGGCCGGACGCAAGGCCGACGCACCACCGCGCACATCGGGCATCCCGGCCGGGCGCAAGGCCGATGCACCGCCTCGCACGTCGGGCATGCCAGCCGGGCCGAAAGCGGACGCACCATCGCGCACGTCGGGCATCCCGGCCGGGCGCAAGGCCGACGCACCGCCCCGCACATCGGGCATCCCGGCCGGGCGCAAGGCCGATGCACCGCCTCGCACGTCGGGCATGCCAGCCGGGCCGAAAGCGGACGCACCATCGCGCACGTCGAGCATCCCGGCCGGACGCAAGGCCGACGCACCGCCCCGCACATCGAGTACCCCAGCGGCCAGCAAGGCGGACGCGCCGCCTCGCGCGTCCGGCACCACTCGCAGAGCCGGGTCCTCCGCAGTTGTCGACGACATCGCGGGTACCTCGACGGCCGCCCACCCCGCGAAGCGCCGTACCGCGACGGCGTCCGGCGAGAATGAGCCGCCCGAGGTCGTCACCGATGTCATTCCCCCGGTCGAGGACACCCCGCCCGCCAAAAAGCGCGCCAACGGCTGGCCGACCACCGATTCGGAGGCCCCCAAGACGGCCGCGGCATCGACCCGCGTCGGCCTGTCCCGGCTCGCTGCGAGTCGGCAGCGCCGCAGTAAGCGGCTGCAACTGGCGGGCCGGGCCACCATGACGATCTGCGCGGTGGTCTCACTCCTGGTTACCGGCGCGGGCTGGAGCTATCTGCGTTCGACCGCCAACGGCTTCACCCAGGTCTCCGCGCTCGACGACCATCCCGAGGATGTCGTCGACTCGGGCGCACAGCTCGGCGATGAGAACTACCTGCTCGTCGGCACCGACACCCGCGCCGGTGTCAACGGACAGGTGGGCGCCGGCACGCTCGACGACGCCGAGGGCGCCCGCGCCGACACTGTCATGCTGGTGAACATCCCCAAGAACCGCTCGCGCGTCGTGGTCGTCTCGTTCCCGCGCGACCTGGACGTCACCCGGCCGCAGTGCAACGCCTGGGACAACGACAAGGCCGAGTACACCAGCGAGGTGTTTCCCTCGGCCATGGGTGACAAGCTCAACGCCGTATACGCACTCGGCGGACCGAAGTGTCTGGTCAATGTGATCCGGAAGATGACCGGCCTGAGTATCGGACACTTCATCGGCATCGACTTCGCCGGCTTCGAGGCGATGGTCGACCAGGTCGGCGGCGTCGATGTCTGTACCCCCAAGCCGATCCAGGACGGCATCCTCGGCACCGTGCTGGAGAATCCGGGCCGACAGCGCATCAATGGCGCGACCGCACTCAACTACGTGCGCGCCAGGCACGTCTACGGCGAGGAACGCAGTGACTACGACCGGATCAACCGCCAGCAGCGGTTCCTGGCCTCGCTGCTGCGCGGTGCGCTGTCGAGCCGGGTGCTCTTCGATCCCGGCAAGTTGAACGGTTTCATCTCCGCGTTCACCAGCCACACCTTCGTGGACAAGGTCCAGCCCACCGATCTGCTGACCCTGGGCCGTTCGCTGCAGAAGGTCGACGCCGGCGCGGTCACCTTCCTGACCATCCCGACCGCGGGCACCACCTCGTACGGCAATGAGATCCCCCGCGAGTCCGATATCAAGGCGATCTTCCGCGCCGTCATCGATGACCAGCCGCTGCCGGGCGAGAAGAAGTCGGCTCCGGCCCCCGGATCGATCCCGTCGGCCCAACCGGCGCCGCCGAAGCTGTTCGCGGTCGATCCGGGCACGGTGTCGCTGCTGGTCTCCAATGGTTCGGGGACGCCGGGCGTGGCCAATAAGGCGGCGACCAAACTCGGCAACCAGGGCTTCCAGATCTACAACACCGGCAATTACTCCGGCGGGAATTCCGAGGTCGCCACCAAGGTCCGCTTCGGGTCCGGCCATGAGGCCGAGGCGGCCACCGTGGCCAGCTCCCTGCCCGGGGCGACCATGGAGGAAGCGAAGGATCTCGGCGGCATCGTCGAGGTCGTGATCGGCGCCGACTACGCGGGCACCGTGAAGACTCCGACGCCGGTCGGTGATCCGATCTCGAATGTGTCGGTCACGGTATCGAGTGCGGCACCGGTCACACTGCCCTCGGATCTGGAGCACGTCAACGCCGCCGACGACACCTGCAAGTAGGTACAGCCCCGAACTGGGGCAACACCGTCGCTAATGTTCGGCACCACCCATTAACCCTGCGTTGGTGACTAGGTCAGCAGTGGGCACTAATGTCTGATTTCATGCGTGTCATCTACAACGAGCAAATGGCCGATCTTGCCCACCTGCTGGGCGAGATGGCTGGTCTGGCGGGTTCGGCAATGGACCGGGCCACCCAGTCACTGCTCCAGGCCGACCTCACCCTGGCTGAGTCGGTGATCAGCGAGGACGACCGGATCTCCGAAATGATCACCGACGCCGAGGAGAAGGCGTTTGCCCTGCTTGCGCTGCAGGCACCGGTGGCCGGCGATCTGCGGCAGGTCGTGAGCGCGATCCAGATCGTCCAGGATGTGAACCGAATGGGCGCGCTGGCGCTACACGTCGCCAAGGTGACCCGTAGGCGCCACCCCAATCACGCGCTCCCCGAGGCGGTGAACGGCTACTTCGCCGAGATGGGCCGTATCGCGGTGAATATGGGCGAGAGCGCCAGGGAGGTGCTCGAGACTCGCGATCCCGAGCGCGCCGCCCAGCTCAATGAGGACGACGAGGCGATGGACGATCTGCACCGTCACCTGTTCACCCTGCTGATGGACCGCGACTGGAAGTACGGCGTCGCCGCGGCCGTCGACGTGACCCTGCTCGGCCGCTACTACGAGCGCTTCGCCGACCACGCGGTGGAGATCGGCCGTCGGGTGATCTTCCTGGTCACCGGCGTGCTACCGCCGGACGTCGACGCCGAGGCCTGATCCCGGCGAAACCGCTCACCGGACCAGGCAAAACCAGGGCACGCACGCGAACATCCCCGCAACGGGACAAGGCACGCGCCGCGCCGTCGCTCCGATCGCCGGATCCACTGGATCCGGGCGCAAACCGGGGACGACGGCGTGGCGTTCATACAGCTCGAACAAGTTACATTTGCCGACAGAGCGAAAAAGGCCCGCGCCGTAGCGCGGGCCTTTCGCATTTCAGCCGGTTCCGCTGATTTCGCGAGCACATGGGTAACTCGCCGGGTACGGGCTCAGGTGCTCCGCTCCTGCTGCCAGCCGCCAACGTCACCTTCGGGCACCTGAGTCCGGTGCCTGAAAGGTGCGGGGAGGCGGGGGAGCCGCTATCCGAAGCGACCGGAGATGTAGTCCTCTGTCGCCTTCTGGCCCGGGTTGGAGAAGATCTTCTCGGTATCGTCGATCTCGATCAGCTTGCCCGGCTTGCCCTGCGCCTCCAGGTTGAAGAAGCCGGTCTGGTCACTCACGCGCGCAGCCTGCTGCATGTTGTGGGTGACGATGACGATGGTGAATTCCTTCTTCAGCTCGGTGATCAGGTCCTCGATCGCCAGGGTGGAGATCGGGTCCAGCGCCGAACACGGCTCGTCCATCAGCAGCACATCGGGCGATACCGCGATCGCACGCGCGATGCACAGACGCTGCTGCTGACCACCGGAGAGGCCGCCACCCGGCTTGTCGAGGCGGTCCTTGACCTCGTTCCAGAGGTTGGCGCCCCGCAACGAGCGCTCGGCGACCTCGTCGAGCTCCTTCTTGTTGCGCACACCCTGCAGCTTGAGCCCGGCCACCACATTGTCGCGAATCGACATGGTGGGGAACGGGTTCGGGCGCTGGAACACCATGCCGATGGTGCGGCGCACGCCGACCGGGTCGACCTGCGAGCCGTAGATGTCCTCGCCGTCGAGCAGCACCGCGCCCTCGACGCGAGCATTCGGGGTCACCTCGTGCATCCGGTTGAGCGAACGCAGCACGGTGGACTTACCGCAACCGGACGGGCCGATGAAGGCAGTCACGCTGCGCGGCAATACCGACAGCTTGACATCGGCAACCGCGTGGAATTTGCCGTAGTAGATGTTCAGGTCTTTGACGTCGATCCGCTTGGCCATCTGAATATCCGTTTCGCTTCTATCGGTTCCGCGTGAGCAGCTTGTTGACGACCGCGGCCGCCGCGTACAGCAGGGCGATCAGCAGGATGAGCGTCAGCGCCGCACCCCACACCCGCGCCCGGCCCGCAGGCTCCGGATTCGCCAACTCTTGGTAGATCAACAGCGGCAGCGAGGCCATATTGCCGTCGAAGAGGTTGGTGTTGATCGACTTGCTGTAGCCGACGAGCACCAGCACCGGAGCGGTCTCACCCATCACGCGGGCCAGTGCGAGCAGGATGCCGCTGATCATGCCGGGCGCCGCGGTCGGCACGACGATCCGAACGATGGTCTTCCACTTCGGAATTCCGAGTGCGTAGGACGCCTCGCGCAATTCGTCGGGCACCAGCTTCAGCATTTCCTCGGTGCTGCGGATCACCACCGGCAGCATCAGCAGCACCAGGGCCAGCGATACCGCGAACGAGCTCTGCGGGAAGCCGAATGTCGCGATCCACAGCGCGAAGATGAACAGGGCCGCGACGATGGACGGCACACCCGCGAGGATGTCCACCATGAAGGTGGTCACCTTGGCCAGCACGCCACGGCCGTATTCGACCAGGTACACCGCGGCCATGATGCCCAGCGGCACCGCGATGATCGCGGCGACGAGGGTCTGCACGATGGTGCCGTAGATCGCGTGGTACACACCGCCACCGGTCTGATCCGGCAGGATGCCCTTCTGCGATTTCTGCCACCAGTCCGGCGAGACGACAGATTCGAGGCCCTTCGACACCACCATGAACAGCACCCAGACCAGCGGCACGAGTGCGATGGCGAAGCAGAGCCAGACCACTCCGGTGGCGATATTGTTCTTGATCCGGCGGGCCGTGCTGACATGCCGGAAGGTGGGTGCCTTGACCGGCTTGTCGAGAGTCGTCGTGGTGGTCATTACCCGTTCACCCTTCCACCGGATACGAGCCGCGCGAGCGCATTGACGATGAAGGTCAGTGCGAACAGCACGAAGCCAGCCGCGATATAGGCACCGGTCGGCAGTGGCTGACTGAATTCCGAAGCGGCGGCAGCGATTTTGGAGGCGAAGGTGTAGCCGCCGTCGAACAGCGACCAGTGTCCGGCCTGCGCCGATGTGCGCAGAATGACCAGCACCGCGATCGTCTCACCGAGCGCGCGGCCGAGGCCGAGCATGGACCCGGCAATCACACCGCTGCGGCCATAGGGCAGCACCGTCATCCGGACCATCTCCCATTTGGTCGCGCCGAGCGCCTGCGCGGCCTCGATATGCGAAATGGGCGTCAGGTTGAAGACCTCACGGGAGACCGAGGTGATGATCGGCAGGATCATTACCGCGAGCACCACGCCCGCGGTGAAGATGGTGCCGCCGCCGGAGATCGACACATTGCCGTCGGAGAACAGGAAGAACCAGCCGAGCTTGTCGTTGAGGAATGTCTCGACGGGTTCCAGCCGCGGTGCGAGCACCAGGAAACCCCACAGGCCGAACACGATCGACGGCACCGCCGCCAGCAGATCGACGAGCATCGCGAACGGACGCGCCATCGGCTTCGGCGAATAGTGGGTCAGGAACAGCGCGATGCCGACACCGATCGGCACCGCGATCACCAGTGCCAGTATCGAGCTCAGCACCGTGACCATGAGCAGGTCCCGAATGCCGAACCGCAGATGGTCGGCATTGGTGGTGCTGAACTCGGTGCTGGTGAAGAAGTTCGCCTCGTTCGCCATGATCGAGGGCCAGGCCCGGATCAGTAGGAACAGGGCGATCAGCGCGATGGCCGCCACGACCGTCGCACCCGCCGCGGTCGCTAACGACCGGAAGACGACCTCGGCCCCTTGGCTGTGGCCTTTCCTTGCCTTCGGGGCAGCCGGATCCTTCGGTGAGGCCGGTTCGGTGCTCGGTTCACTCGACATAGGGGCAGTATCTCCAGCCGTCCGCGGGCCAGTCGAGTCCGACTGGCCCGCGGCGGTCACCTCAGGGTGCACGGTCATGGCGTGGCGGCTATCAGTTGATGGCGGCGATGGCGGTGGTCAGCTTGGTCTTGAACTTGTCCGGGATCGAGACGTAGCCCGCGGTGTCCAGACCCTTCTGGCCGTTGTTGACGGCCGAGGTCAGGAATGCCTTGACCGCCTTGGAGGTGTCGGCGTCGGCGTACTTCGAGCAGACGATCTCGTACGTCGGCAGGATGATCGGGTAGGCACCGGCCGCGGTCGGCTTGTAGAACGACGAGGTGTCGAGCACCAGGTCGTTGCCCTCACCCTTGATCTTCACGCTGTCGACGGCCTTGGCCGCGGACTCCGGGGTCAGCTTGACCGGGTCCTTGGAGGCCGAGGTGACGATCTGCGCGATCGTCAGGTTCTGCGCCTTGGCGAAGGACCACTCGTTGTAGGTGATCGAGTTCTTGGTGCTCTTGATGGCGGCCGAGGTGCCCTCGTTGCCCTTGGCGCCCTCACCGACACCGCCGTTGAAGGTCTTGCCGGCACCCTTGCCCCACGCGCCGTCAGAGGCGGCGTCGAGGTAGAGCTGGAAGTTGTCGGTGGTGCCCGACTCGTCGGAACGGAAGATCACCGCGATGGGGCCGGACGGCAGGGTGGCCTTCGGGTTCAGTGCCTTGACCTCGGGGGCATCCCAGGAGGTGATGGCGCCGGTGAAGACCTTGGCCAGGGTCGGGCCGTCGAGCACGAGGTCGCTCACGCCGTCGATGTTGTAGGTGACCGCGATGGGGCCGAAGACGGTCGGCAGGTTCCAAGCCGGGGCACCGCAGCGCTCCTGCGCCTTGGCGGGCTCACCCTTCTTGTCGCTCAGCGGCGAGTCGGAACCGGCGAAATCGGTCTGGCCACCGAGGAATTCGTTGACACCGGCGCCCGAACCGCTGGAGGTGTAGTTCAGGGTCTGGCCGCTGCAGTTGCCCTCGTAGGCGGCGATGAAGCGCTCCATGGCGTTCTTCTGCGCCGAGGAGCCGCTGGCCTTGAGGGCCTTCTTGCCACCGCAGGCGACGTCGACCTTGGCGACGTTGCTGGTGTCACCGCCGGTCGAGTTGTCATCACTGCCACAGGCGGCCAGGGGCATGGCGACGGCCGCCAGCACACCGATCATGGCGCTGCTGCGCTTGAGGTTCACTATTCCTCCGGGAATCGCGTTCGACACGCCCGGTCCCTCACCGGCCCGGGCGGGTTTCGTGGTGCCGTTCGCGGGGAACTTGCGCACCAGGCGGCAACTGCGCCGCCCGTATGTAACGTAAGGTCGCTCGGTTGACAGTTGGACCAAGCTGAGTG
This sequence comes from Nocardia sp. NPDC004278, assembly GCF_053602975.1. Classification (NCBI taxonomy): domain Bacteria; kingdom Bacillati; phylum Actinomycetota; class Actinomycetes; order Mycobacteriales; family Nocardiaceae; genus Nocardia; species Nocardia sp. NPDC004278. The sequence continues at coordinate 172,582 of NZ_JBSGEQ010000008.1, read as the reverse complement.
AACACAGGGTGAACACCCCGGCGCGATCAGGCACGTTGTGTGTGACATTTGCCCCAGCGTTACTCGAGTAACCCCGGCGGGCCGCTTGTTATTCAGTCACGGGCCGAATACGCGACGTCGATGTGTGCCGGAGCGAAACCGAGTCGAGTGTAGGTGTGCACCGCCGCGGCGTTATCCGCCTCGGTGTAGAGCAGCACCTCCGCGAGATCCCGTTCCCGCAGGTAGTGCAGGCCAGCGAGGGTGAGCAGACGGCCCAGCCCCCGACCCTGCGCGACCGGATCGATGCCGACCACATAGACCTCGCCGATCGGCGGGCTCTGTTCGTAATGCACCTTGGTCCAATGGAATCCGAGGATGCGGTCCGGATCGGCCGGATCCACCGCGATGAACAGCCCTTTCGGGTCGAACCAGGACTCCGCGCGCCGCAGCTCGATATCGCGTTCGGTCCAGCCACCCTGTTCCGGATGCCAGGCGAAGGCCGCGCTGTTGACGCGCAGCAGTTCGGCATCGTCGGCCGGGCCTTCGTAGGTCCGCAGCGCGATGCCATCCGGTACCGCCAACTCAGGTAGCTCTGGTGTTGCCAATGGGCGCCGCATCTGCCACAGCTCGCGTGCGGTGCGCAGTCCGAGCCGGGTCGCGAGTGCCTTGGCCGCGGGCCGATCACCGTGCGCCCACACCCGAGCTCCCGGTCCGCCCCTTTCCAATGCGGCGCTGACCAATTCCGCCCCGATGCCATTGCGGCGGGCGGCGGGATCGACGGCGACCTCGGCCATTGCGGGGTGTTCGCCATGTGCCGCAATGAGATTCGCGTAACCGGCGATGACATCGTCGCGCACCGCGACCAAGTGCTCGGCCTCGGAATCGGCCGCGGTCAGCGAGAGCACCGCCTGTTCGGAGACCGGCGCAACGCCATCGGCCGCGGCCGCCCGCGCGAGCAGTTCGCGCACCGCGCGCGCCGCCTCGGCGTCGATCCGCTGGCTCCACCACAGTGTCGTCTCACCCATGAGTCACGTCTCCCTCGTCGTACCGCCCCGTCACCGCAGCGAACGCGCGAGCCCGGTAGGTAATTCCGATCGTCGGCTATTGAACGGAGCCGTTGACCGTGACCGACTGGGAGCCATCGGTGCCCTCGGCGGCTTCGTCGTCGGGGAAGGTGACGGGCTCGCCCTTGCTGGCGACGCGGGCGGGGCGGACGGCCTTGTAGCCGACATTGCGAACGGTACCGATCAGCGATTCGTATTCGCTGCCGAGTTTGGCGCGCAGGCGTCGCACGTGCACATCGACCGTGCGGGTGCCACCGAAGAAGTCATAGCCCCAGACCTCCTGCAGCAGCTGGGCGCGGGTGAAGACCCGGCCCGCGTGCTGCGCGAGGTATTTGAGGAGTTCGAATTCCTTATAGGTAAGGTCGAGCGGGCGACCGCGCAGCCGCGCCGTGTAAGTGCCCTCATCGATCACCAGTTCACCGAGGGTGATCTTGCCGGTGTTCTCCGGGCTCGCCACACCGCCGTTGCGGCCGACCAGCAGCCGCAGTCGGGCGTCCAATTCGGCCGGTCCGGTGCCGGGCAGCAGGATGTCGTCCAGGCCCCAGTCGGCATTGACGGCGACCAGCCCGCCCTCGGTGAGCACGGCGACCACCGGCACCGAGGAACCGGTGCTGCCGAGCAGTCGGCACAGGCCGCGGGCCGCGGCCAGATCGGTACGCGCGTCGACAAGCGCGACATCCGCGGTCCCCGCCTCCAGCAGGGACGCCACCTCGGTCGGCGCCGGGCGCACATTGTGCGCCAGCAGCGACAGAGCGGGCAGTACCGACTCGGGGTTGGGGTCGGAGGTCAGCAGGAGCAGCTCCACAAGCCCTCCTCCCATCTCATAGCTCCGGACAACAGCCACACCGCCGGGGCCACGTCGCTGATCACAGGTAATTCGGATGCAAGATTAGCGCGTAAACACCGATGACCTCGCCATCCGGGGTCAGTGTGGCACCTCGAGGGCGACATTCGATACCCGAAACGTACCGCCGAGTAGACCACTGCCCCATCTGGCCCCGGGCTGGCGACGGCCCGCGATCGGCCCTGCTATTACTGTGGCCTGCATGCGGAAGCTGATTATCGGGCTGCTGTGCCTCGCAGGACTGGCGGTAGTCATCGATTTCGGCGTCGCCGCCTATTCGGAGTACCGCGTGTCACGCGCGCTGCGCGTCGGTGCCGATCTCAGTGCGGATCCCGATGTGATCATTTATGGGTTCCCATTTCTTACCCAGGCGTTCGACGGCCGGTACCAGAGCGTCGAAGTCCGCGCGCACGTCATGCGTCCCGATATCCCGGGTGAGATTTCGGTCGGAGCGATGCTGACCGGCGCACACCTTTCGGTCGGCGATCTCACCGACGGGAATGTGCGTGCGGTACCGGTGGATCGGGTCGAGGGATCGATGCGGCTCGAGCCCACCGAACTCGGTCGCCTGTTCAAAATCCCCGACCTGCAAGTGCATTCGGCACCGGGAGACAAATCCGACGGAACGGGCGGGTCGGGCGGATCCGGAATGACCACCGGGGGTCAGCTCCTGCTCGCCGGCACCATGCCGGGCAAGACGCCGAGCAAGCCCGGTGCACCGCTCGGCGGTGACAATGTGAGCGTGACGGCGGACCTGCGGGTCGACGGCGATCAGATCAAGATCATCGCGACCAGTATCTACCGCGGCACGGGTGACATCACGACGACCGCGGTCGTCACCGATGCCGAGCGCCCGAAGATACTCGAGCAGTTCACCCGCACCATCGATACCAATGAACTGCCGTTCGGGCTGCGGCCGACCAAGGTTTATGCCACGGGTGGGCAGATCGTCATCGAGGGTAAGGCCGAGAACGTGACCATCGATCTGGACAGATTGCGTCGACCATGATTCAAATCACAATTCTGCTGGTGATGATTTCGGCCGCGATCGCGGTCGGCTTTGCATTGCGACGGCGCGACGGCAAAATGCGCGCGAGCGAGACCGAGACGATCGCCGAATCGGCACGCACCGAACTGCTGGCCTCGGTTGGGGTCGACAGTTCCGGTCCTGCGGTGCTGCACTTCTCCGCCGACTGGTGTGGACCGTGCGCCGCCGTGCGCAAGGTGGTCGCAGGGGTGACCGAGGATCTGGCCGGATCGCCGCGCCCGCCGCTGGATATCGAGATCGATATCGATGCCGAGCCCGCGCTGGCCAAGGAACTCAACGTGCTCTCGCTGCCGACCACCTTTGTCTTCGATATCGAAGGGCGGGAACGATTCCGGATCTCCGGCGTCCCCAAGTCCGCCGATCTGCGGACCGCGCTGGCACCGCTGACCGTCGGATAAATATCGGCGGATAGCTACTGACGGTGGAAAAACCGGGCGTGACAAGGGTTCATAGCAACTGTGACCGACCCCGGGTCCAATTCTCCGTCGGAACCAGGTAAACTCCTCTGCGTGCAAGCCAACCACGAGCTGATGCTCACCCGACGCCGCACAGTTGATCTGTGTCGCCTCGGTGGTTGTTGCTGCCTGTGTGGCTGAGCGGTCGGCTCCGTCAGAATTTCTGATGCCGACCTGCGTCCGTCGTGCGAGTGATCTCTCGATCCCCCGACGAACTGGCATTTTTCCCGCCAACAGCACCATTCAGCGCAGGAGTACGCACAATGTCCACGATTTCTCGAAACACAATCGTTGAAACCGGAATTCCCGTTGTAGATATTCGCGGGCCGCGGTTCGCCGCCTGGGTCACCACCGGCGCGCTGGTCCTGGTCCTGCTCGCCGCCGCCGTTTCGACGCCGGTCGCCGCGGTGCTCATCGGTCTGCAGGCGGTGGTCTTCGCGATCGGCGCGGCCTATGGACCGCGGCAGCACCCCTATGGCCGGATCTTCGCGTCGTTCATCGCGCCGCGCATCGGTCCGACCGTCGAAACCGAACCCGTGGCTCCGCTGCGGTTCGCCCAATTACTCGGCCTGGTCTTCAGTGCCGTCGGCCTGCTGGGTTTCCTGGCGGGTTCCACCGTCGTCGGCGCGGTTTTCGTCGGCTTCGCCCTGTTCGCGGCGTTCTTGAATGCGGCGTTCGGGATCTGCCTGGGTTGCCAGATCTATCCGCTGGTCGCCCGCCTCCGCCGGACTGATCCGATGGGCGGTGTCGGCGGGCCCTACGTGGTCACGCAAGCTACCGCCTCCGGGCCTGACGCCGACACCGCCGGGTCCCCGGCGAACTGACCCTGCAAGTCACCATCCCGAAAGGAACAACATGGCCCGCTCCGATGTCCTGGTCTCTGTTGACTGGGCCGAAGAGAACCTCAACGCCCCCGGCGTCGTCTTCGTCGAGGTCGATGAGGACACCTCCGCCTACGACGGCGGTCACATCGAGGGTGCCGTCCGGCTCGACTGGAAGAAGGACCTGCAGGATCAGGTTCGTCGCGACTTCGTGAACCAGGAGCAGTTCTCCGATCTGCTCTCGGTGCGCGGCATCGCGAACGACGACGAGGTCGTGCTCTACGGTGGCAACAACAACTGGTTCGCCGCGTACGCCTACTGGTACTTCAAGCTGTACGGCCACAACAACGTCAAGCTGCTCGACGGCGGCCGCAAGAAGTGGGAGCTCGACGGTCGTCCGCTCTCGCGCGATGCGGTGAACCGCCCTGCCACCCAGTACAAGGCCGCCGCCCCCGACCTGACCATCCGTGCCTTCCGTGACGAGGTCATCGCCGCCATCGGCGCCAAGAACCTGGTCGACGTGCGCTCCCCTGACGAGTTCTCCGGCAAGATCCTGGCGCCCGCGCACCTGCCGCAGGAGCAGAGCCAGCGTCCCGGCCACATCCCCGGCGCCATCAACGTGCCGTGGAGCAAGGCCGCGAACGAGGACGGCACCTTCAAGTCCGACGCCGAGCTGGCCGACATCTACAGCGCGGCCGGGCTGGACGGATCGAAGGACACCATCGCCTACTGCCGCATCGGCGAGCGTTCCTCGCACACCTGGTTCGTGCTGCAGGAGCTGCTGGGCCACCAGAATGTCAAGAACTACGACGGCAGCTGGACCGAATACGGCTCGCTCGTCGGTGCACCGATCGAGTTGGGAGAGTAATCACATGTGCGCAGCACCCACCCAGGGCCAGGCCATTCCGGCCGGAGTCGACGTCGAGAAGGAAACGGTCATCACCGGCCGTGTGCTGAGTTCGGACGGTCAGCCCGTCGGCGGCGCGTTCGTGCGCCTGCTCGACGGCAACGGTGACTTCACCGCCGAGGTCGTCGCCTCGGGCACCGGCGATTTCCGCTTCTTCGCGGCGCCGGGCGCGTGGACCGTGCGGGCGCTGTCCTCGTCGGGCAATGGCTCGGCCGAGGTCCGTCCGGAGGGCGCGGGCATCCACGCCGTCGACGTGGCCGTCGCCAAGTAGCGAATACCGCAAACGGCCCCGTTGTTTCCTGGATCACCAGGAAGTAACGGGGCCGTTGTGCTGGTCGGGACGCAACTCGTTAGACTCCAAATGTGGTCCTCTTCTTCGAAATTCTGCTGGTGGCCGTGGCCGTTCTGATCGGCTGGTTCGGCCTGTACGTCTTCTACCGGCTGTTCACCGAATCATGAGTGAACTCGCGAGCGAAGGTTCCAACCCGGCCGAGCGAGCGAGTGAACAAATGAACGGCAACGGTCCTGCCGAGCCGTCGGCTCGCCGCAGTGGCGACGAGGCCGTGGCCGAGGCGGCCGAACGGGCGAAATCGACCGGGGTGCGCAATATTCCGGTGCTTCCGGATCTGCCGCTACCCGAGGACACCGCGAATCTGCGACTCGGCCCGGATCTGAGTTCATCGATGCTCGCGCTGCTGCCCATGGTCGGCGTGTGGCGCGGTGAGGGCGAGGGCAACGATCCCGAACGCGGCGACTACCGCTTCGGCCAGCAGATCATCGTCTCCCACGACGGTGGTGACTATCTGTCCTGGGACTCGCGTTCCTGGGTCATCGAATCCGATGGCTCCTATGGCGGTCCGGATCTGCGCGAGAGCGGCTTCTGGCGCGTCGGCATCGACGGCGATGACGAAGTCATCGAACTGCTGCTGACCCACAGCACCGGCATCGTCGAACTCTTCTACGGCACCGCACTGACCCAGTCCTCCTGGGAATTGGCCACCGATGTGGTCATCCGCAGCCAGTCCGGCATTGTCGTCGGCGGCGCCAAGCGCCTGTACGGCATTGTCGAAGGTGGTGACCTGGCTTACGTCGAGGAGCGGGTAGTTGCCGACGGCCCGTTGGAGCCCCGCCTGTCGGCCCGTTTAGGGCGCTACATCGGTTAGCCGCGACGCCCGATCGATGTCAGGTCGATATCGATCGGGAACGGGACGCTGATCTTCAGGCGGTCGTGGAAAATGCCCACGGGGACATAACAATGCACCGCGGGGTCGAGTTCATATACATAGACGACGGCCTCTGCGTCTCGCCGTTCGATCCGCCAGTAGTGCGGAATCCCGGCTTTGGCATATTTACCCGGCTTGGTCTCGCGGTCGCGCTCTTCGGAATCCGGAGACACGGCCTCCACCGCAAGGACAAGATCCTCGGCGAAGTAGTACGTCGACGGGTCCCCACGCAGGAACGCCTCCTCGGTCACGACCAGGACGTCCGGCTCCGGCATCTGACGCTTGCCGAGCCGCACCGCCATCTCCCGATCAGCCCGCAGGTTCGATGGTGCCTGTCGGTCCAGTTCCTGGCGGAAAAGTGAGAGGACTTGACGGTGCCACTTTTCCTGCGGACTCACGAAGACGAGACCCCCATCGATCAACTCGGTGTGCTTGGGCAAGCTGCGCAGCGCCAAGAAATCCTCGACTGTGAATCCGCCAACAGGTGGGATCACCCAGTCGGGCAACGGCTCAACGGTCATTGCCCCAGCGTAGCGCCCGTCGGAGTGGAACCTCACCGGAAAGCGAGGCTACGGCAAAGGGTGTGCGGGCGATCAGATCGGGTTCCAGGTGACCAGGAGTTCGTCGGCGAGGGTTTCGACGGCGAGTTTGGAGCCGTTCACGTCGAGGATGGCGGCGCGCAGGCGGTCGTCGTGCAGGCGGGATTCGGCGACGGCGGCGATTCGGCAGCCGAGCAGGTCCGAGTACGGGGGTTCCGCGCCGACATCGAAGGCGGTGTACTTTCCGGATTCCGCGACGTAGTCGATGTATTCGGGTTCGGTGAGGCCCGCGAAGGGGTCACGCCAGGGGGTGGTGGCGACGCGGAGTTCTTCGCCGTCGGTTCCGGCGTCCAGTAGCAGCACCGAACCGTCGTCGAAGGTCAATTCGATGGGGCCTTCGGTGCGGTCGACGTCAGTGCCGTGTACGTAGAACATGCGGCGGATCGCACTGATACGGCGACCGACCACTGCTGCGAGTCCCTCCGATGGCATCAGCTACCCCTCGTATCGAACCAGTCGCCGGACTCTACCGCCTGGCGCGATCGTCCCGAAAAAGGAACGGCCCCCGAGCCATACCCTGCTGGCGGTGAAGCCTGCATGGGTCCCGGTCGGACAAGACCGGTAGCTCGGGGGCCGGGTGGCTGCCTGGGATTCGCTCAGCGCTCGCGCGAACGGAGATCCGTTGCAGCGGTGGCGCTAGCGGACAGCCACCTCACGAGTCCTATGAACATACATTCTTCGAACCACCTCCTTCCTTGTGTACGAACGAATCTAGCCACGAGTCAGTGGCTCGGCAACGGAATTTCTCGGGTGGCGGAATCGCTGGCCGCCTGCCGCGGTCCCGAGCCCGGAAAAACGATCGTGACCTGGCCCGATGCGTCGACGTGCAGCACCGCGTCGGCGCGGTGGTCCGGCGGCAGCTGATGAGTGACGACAACCACAATTCGGTCGGGTTCGACCAGCCCGCTATCGATATCGAGCAGATCGCACAGCAGCCGAGCACCGGCCGCCGCCTCGAGATGTTCGGTCGGCTCGTCGAGCAGTAGCACCCGCGCGGGCGAAATGAGCGCACGCGCGAGCAGGATTCGACGACGCTGCCCGCCCGACACCGCCGCCGCACCGCCCACGAGATCGGTATCTACACCGTCCGGCAGCGACGCCACCCACTCCCCGAGACCAACCGCTTGCAAAGCCTTTTCGGCCTCCGCCGCAGTCAGATCCCCGCGCGCAACTCGCAAGTTCTCGAGCACCGTAGTACCGAAAATATGTGCGTCCTCGGCAAAGAACGTCACCCCGGGTTCGGGCGCACCGAACAACCCGGCCCATGCCATCAGCAATGTCGTCTTCCCCGCACCGCTGGGCCCGACAACGGCAATCCGCCGCCCATCCGGGCGACCGGGCAGATTCTCCGGCAATACATCTCGCGCACTGCCGATGTCCGCGCGAGCACCGTGGCCATCGGATGGGTCCGGCAGGCCGTCTCCGCTCACGCCGCCGGAGACACCACCGGTCAGCTCGGTCGGCAGCGGATCTCGCGCATCTCCGTCATGGAGATCGGTGTCGCCGGACGGACGGGAGGCAGTGGGGATGAGGGCGGACAGGCGGTGCAGGGCGGCGCGGGCGGTGGTGAGGGATTGGGCCGCGGCGGGCAGGGCGGCGACGGCTTCGAAGGCCGAAAGCGGGAGCAGGACGAGGACGGTAAGGGCCATCGGCGTCATTGCGCCCGGATCGCCGCCGTGCGGGCCGTAACTGGCAATGCCGACCAGCAGGGCACCGAGGACGCTCGCTCCGATCGACAGTGGCGTCGCAGCGGCGGCCCAGGCGCTGCGTGCGGCCGCGGAATCCTCCGCGGCGACCGCACGCCGCCCGGCCCGTTCCGCGGCCGCCAGCGCGGCGTCCAATTTGCCCGCCACGCGGAGTTCGGGCGCGTGGTCGAGGACGGTGAGGGCCTGGGCGGTGAATTCGGCACGGTCGGCGCGCACCGCACGCTCGGCCGCCCGCGCGGCCCACCCTGACAACCACGGCGCGATGATCCCGGCAATAGTCAGCGATACCGCCAGAATCGCCGCCGCACCAATGGAAATGGTGGCCAATAGCCCGATTGCCGCCGACGACAGCACGATCGCGACCGCGATCGGCACGAAGACCCGGACCACCACCGCACCGAGATCATCGATATCACTGCCGATTCGAACCAGGAGATCCCCGCGCCGCAACGAGGTGGCGCCCGCCGAGCCCGTCCCCGAATCCCGCCGCCCGTCCGAACGCGCACCGAGCATGGCGCGCCGCATCCAGACATCGGAGTGCGCGAGGGTGCGATAGACGGTGGTCCGTGCCATTGTCATCGCGCGTAGGGCGACGTCATGGGTGGCGAGGCGTTCCAGGTAGCGGCAGAGGCCGCGGGAGATGCCGAGTGCGCGGACGGCGACGACGGCGACGCTCAGATCGAGGACCGGAGGCATCTGCCAAGCGCGCGCGATCAACCACGCGGCCAGTGCCGCGAGTCCGAGTCCGCTGCCGAGCGCGAGCACACCCCAGCCGATGGCCACCGCGATCCGCCACGGGGACAAATCGAGCAGAGCCCACATGCGGCGCAGATCCGCGACGACCGTGCGGTGCACAGATTCGCTCGGAACCGACGCACTTCCCTGGCCACTCATTCCGATACTCATCGGCCGACCACCTCGACAGACCAGCCGCGGTGTCCCCGGCCGGCCCGCTGCGCCACTTCATGGCGGAGGTCTCTCGACGTTCGCCAGTGCAACCCGTTCGGTGTTCGTCGGCTCATCGCGGTACCGCCTGCGGTTCGGTGGTTCGGGCCTGCACGCGAACGATGTGGTCGGCGGCGGCGAGGACGGACGGTCGGTGGCCGATGACGATTACCGTGGCACCCGCGCGGGCCCGTCGCTGAAGGGCGGTGAGGACCGCGGCCTCACTGGCGGGGTCGAGATGCGCGGTCGGTTCGTCCAGGAGCAGGACGGGGCGGTCGGCGGCGAGCACCCTGGTGAGGGCGAGGCGTTGGCGCTGGCCCAGCGATAGGCCGACGCCGCCCGCGCCGACCACCGTGTCCCAGCCCTGTGGCAGCTCGTCCAGGACCGCATCGAATCCGGTTGCAATACAGGCGGCTTCGAGTTCATCGACGACTCGGGACGCGCCCTTGACGGTGTGCTCGGGCGTGCGCGTCCCGAGCAGTTCGAGGTTTTCGCGCAGGGTGCCCGGCACCAGGACCGGACGCTGGGGCAGCCAGGCCACCCTGGACCACCAGAGTTCCTGATCCAGTTCGCGCACATCGGTGCCGTCCAGCAGCACTGATCCCCGGTCCGGGGTGATCAACCCCAGGATCGCTTGCAGTGCAGTCGATTTACCGCTCCCATTCGGACCGGTCAGCACGGTCATTGCCGTGGGACGAAGCATCGCAGTGAGCCCAGCGGGCGCGAAACCGTCTCTGGCGCGCACCGCAAGATCGCGTACCTCGACAATCCCCGCGAATTCGTCATCGTCGTCAGTGGGTGCAGCGGGACCGCGGGCACCGGCAAGCCCCATCGGCGCGGTACCCGCGCCGTGAATTCCTGCATGCCGCGAGCTTTCGACGGGTTCACCGTCGCGGGTGGACCGGCCTGCCTGCACGGCAGATGCGGCACCACCACCGGATTCGGCCGGCTCGTCAGCTCGGGACGAGTCACGCTCGACAGCAGCGGATTCCGGCTCCAAGACCGCGAAAGCTTTGTCCGCGGCAGCCATACCGTCCTGTGCCGCATGAAAACGCTCACCGACCATCCGCAGCGGCAGATACACCTCCGGCGCCAGGATGAGCGCCACCAGCCCGGCGTAAAGGCTCATCTCGCCGTAGACCAGCCGCAGGCCGATGGAGACCGCGATCAACGCGACGCTCAGTGTGGCGAGCAACTCGAGCACCATCGATGACAGGAACGCGATCCGCAGTGCGCGCATGGTGCGGTGCCGCAACGCGTCGCCGAGCTCGCGCACCCGGTGTTCCATCGAACGCATCCGCGAACCGTTCGGCGCGGCGGCATCGACGCCCCCTTCCCGGCCGAGCGCACGCAGCGTCGGCATACCGGCGAAGAGGTCGAGCAGTTGATCCGATAGTCGGGTGGTCGCGGCGAGGGTGGCTTCGGCGCGTCCCTGGGTGAGCAGGCCGATGAGAACCATGAAGATCGGGATCAGCGGCAAGGTGACCACCGCGATGACACCGGAGATCGGATCGTGGAATGCGATGACCACCAGCACGATCGGAGGTACCGAACAGGCGAGCAGCAGGGCGGGCAGATATCCGGTGAGATACGCCCGCAGCCCGGTAAGTCCGGTGCTCACCACCACCGCGAGTTCGGTTCGACGAGTTTCGAGTTCGCGCGGCGCCAGGCGGGCACCGGCGGCCAGCACGGCGGTCTCCAGTTCCGCCACCACGGTCGCCCCCGCACGGTGCGCGAGCCGGGACTGCACCCAGGTGGCCAGCACCCGACAGCCGATGGCGACCGCGAGCACGATCAACTCGAATGTCCACGTGCCCACGGAGCGCCGACCGGGGTCGGTGATCACCCCGGCCAGCACCCGCGCCACCGCCACCGCGGTAGCCACGATCGAGCCCGTGATCACCAGCGACAGCGCCACACTCAGCACCAGGTAGCGCCGGGCGGAGCGCGCGTACCTCCACAGCCGGGGATCGACGGGCGGGCGGGCCATGGTCAGTCCTTGCCGGTTTCCAACGGCAGACCGATCGGCGCCGGAATCTGCTCGACGGTAAGCCGTTTGCGGAATACCCAATATGTCCAACCCTGGTAGCCCAGCACCACCGGCGTGACGATCACGGCCGCCCAGCTCATCACCTTCAGCGTGTACGGCGTCGAGGAGGCGTTGTCGATGGTCAGGTTGAACAGGTCGCTGATGGTGGAGGGCAGCACATTCGGATACAGCGACCCGAACAGCAGCACGGTGGCCGCCGCGGTGGTGACCGCGGTGCCGACGAAGGCCCACCCATCGCGCTCGGCGAAGCTCGCCGCACCCGCGAGCACCAGTCCGAATACGGCCAGCGCCAGGGGAATCCAGGTCCACCCGGAGCCATAGGCCAGCTGCGTCCACACACCGAATACACCGACCACGACGGCCGTCGGCACCAGCAGCAACCGCACCGTCTTCGCGGCATCGTCGCGCACCTCGCCGCCGGTCTTCAGCACCAGGAAGACCGCACCGTGCAGCGCGAACAGCAATCCGGTCGTCAGCCCGCCGAGCAGCGCGTACGGCCCGAGCAGATCCCATACCGAACCGGCGATCTGCTTCTTCTCGTTCAGCGGTACCCCGTGCACCACATTGGCGAATACCCAGCCCCACGCCAAAGCCGGTATCCAGGAGCCGATTCCGATCGCGGCATCACACCAGGCCCGCCAGCGCGGGTCATCGATCTTGCTCCGGTATTCGATGGCGCAGACCCGCACGATCAGCGCGACGAGCACCAGCAGCAGCGCGATATAGAAGCCGGAGAACAGGCTCGCGTACCACTCCGGAAAGGCAGCGAACATCGCACCGCCCGCGGTCAGCAACCACACCTCATTGCCGTCCCACACCGGCCCGATCGTATTGAGCACCACCCGCCGTCGGGTATCGCTGCCCTTGCCGAGAATCGGCATCAGCATGCCGACCCCGAAGTCGAAGCCCTCCAGCACGAAGTAGCCGGTGAACAGGACGCCGATCAGCAGAAACCAGAACTGTTGCAGATTCATCGTCGGCTCCTAGATTTCGAACAAACTTGTCGGTGCCCCGCCCTACAGTGGTCGTGCGTCGGGAACGGCGCTCCGGACCTCCAAACGGGAGGCCGGGTCAACAAAGCCTGTGGAGAACTCGGCGCTGGCCAGTCGGCTTGCCGGTCTGGTGAAACTGGGCTCGCTGAAGCAGGAACCTTTGCCCGACAACGGCGAGGGACCGAGAAGGGTGGTGTCGGACGAGTTGTTCGGCACGCTTTAGTAGGCGAACGAAAGCTGCTCGACGTCTTCAGCACGGTGGCCGCCTCCTTCCTGTGTGTCGTCCGGCCCACGACCTTTGGGCCGGGCGGCCGCGGGGGCCTCCGGTCCGGCGATGGTGTAGCGCCGCATCAGGTAGAACCACACCACCGCGAGCGCGCCGTACAGCAGGGTGAAGACCACCAGCGAGGTGATCACCGTGCCCGAGACGTGGTCGGAGACGCCCTGTTGCACCATCAGCCGCAGCCGTTGGTCACCGGTCGGGTTCGGCGCGACAACCCAAGGCTGCCTGCCCATTTCGGTGAAGACCCAGCCCGCGCTATTGGCCAGGAACGGGGTCGGGATGGCGAGCAGGCACAGCCACGAGTACCAGCGCTTATCGGTGATCCGGCCGCCGCGGGTCAGCCACAGGCCGACCAGCCAGAGCAGGATCGCCCCCGCCGACAGGCCGATCATGGCGCGGAAGGACCAGTAGGTGACGAACAGATTGGGCCGATAGTCGCCCGGACCGAATTTCGCGTTGTACGCCTGCTGCAGATCGGTGACACCGTCCAGGGTGACCCCGCTGAACTTGCCCTTGGCCAGGTACGGCAACACATACGGCACCTCGAGCACGTGCGTCACGCTGTCGCAGTTGTTGTGGGTGCCGATGGTCAGTACCGAGAAATCCGGATCGGTCGCGGTATTGCACAGCGATTCCGCCGAGGCCATCTTCATCGGCTGCTGTTCGAACATGAGCTTGCCCTGCACATCGCCGGTGAAGAACAGGGCGACGCCGGCGACCACGATCACCCACAGGCCGGCGCGACCGCCGGAACGCCACATCGTGCGCGCCTCGGCGATTTTCGTCTCGTCACCGCTGCGCGCATTGCGCACCATCCACCAGCCGCAGATGCCGACGACGAAGGTGCCCGAGGTGAGAAAGGCTCCGGCGATCACATGCGGAAATGCCGCCAGCGTCGTGTTATTCGTCAGGACTTCCCAGATGCTGGTGAGTTCGGCCCGGCCGCGCTCCGGGTTGTATTTGGCGCCGACCGGATGCTGCATGAACGAATTGGCCGCGACGATGAAATACGCGGAGGCGTTCACGCCGATCGCGACGAGCCAAATCGTGCCCAGGTGCAGCAATTTGGGCAACCGGGTCCAACCGAAGATCCACAGACCGAGGAAGGTCGACTCCAGGAAGAACGCGACGAGCGCCTCGAGTGCGAGCGGTGCGCCGAAGACGTCACCGACGAAACGGGAGTATTCGCTCCAGTTCATGCCGAACTGGAACTCCTGCACGATGCCGGTTGCGACACCGAGCGCGAAGTTGATCAGGAACAGCTTCCCGAAGAATTTGGTCAGCCGGTACCAGTAGTCCTTACCGGTGATCACCCAAGCGGTCTGCATGCCCGCCACGAGCGGAGCCAGACCGATCGTCAACGGCACGAAGATGAAGTGATAGACGGTCGTGATGCCGAACTGCCAACGGGATAAGTCCAGGACACTCAAAACCGACCTCCTGCCGATCTACGACATGACGTAGTAAAGACTACGCCCGGAAAAGGGCCGATCAAGCGGTCTTATGGCCCGACACACCGAGGCCAACCGCCCTCAACGGCCCGTTTTCCCAGCTCGTCACATACTCCTACGCGTCGTAGTAGGACGAAGATCACCGCCCGTCGAACTCACCAATCGCCGATGGCCCCGGCCCGCTCCACGCCACGGTCCACCAACTCGATGATCTCGGCCGCATTGTCCGGCGCCATCATGCGCAGTCCGTCCAGCGAATTCACCCGGGCCGCGAGGGTAATGCTCGACATCAGCCAAATGCTGTCGCAGGTCAGCAGATCGGCGGTGAACAACGATGCATAGGTGCACTTCCACCCTGCCTTCTCGGCCTCGGCAAACAGCGCGCGCTGGGTGACCCCGGGCAGCACACCGTTCTTCGCGGGCGGTGTGATCAGGTGGTTGTCCCTGGCGATGACGACCGTCGAGCGCGGTCCCTCCAGCACCCGGTTCTCCGTGCTGGTGAAGATCACGTCATCGGCGCCCATGCGCTGGGCGAACCGCAGCGCCGCCATATTGGTGGCATAGGACAGCGTCTTCGCACCGAGTAGCTGCCATGGCGCGGCTTGCGCCAGGTCCACCGAGATCCCGCGCGATAGCGAAACCACCGCGACCCCCTCGGTACGCGCCTTCTGCACCCGCTCCGGTACCGGGAGCACGAGCACATAGGAAGTCGGCACCGCCACCGCGGCCGCAAGATCACCCGAGGTGACGCTGGACGGGGCCGCCTGCTCGGTGTCGCGGCCCCTGGTGAGCACCAAACGCAGTAGGCCCTCGCGCTCGGTCCCCCATTCCTTGGTCGCCGTCTCGACCGCGTCTCGCCATTTCCCCAGTTCGGGCTCGGGCAGATCGAGCGCCTGCGCCGAACGCCGCAGCCGGCCTAGATGAAATTCGATCGCACACGCGGTCCCGCCACGAACCAAAATCGACTCGAAGACGCCGTCACCGCGGAGCACGCCGATGTCGTCGGCAAACAACAACGGCGCGTCCGGATCTTGGACGGCGCCGTCGAGTGTTACAAGAACTCGATCCACCATGGGTCGAGCGTAGGCGGTGTTCGATGACCGCGCCTAGGTCATGAACGAGTTCTGTAAGCCCCCATGACACAGTTGGGTACCAATGCGGTTTGCGACCCTCGCGCAACACCCGCCCACGCCACCGCCTTCGGTTCGCGCCTAGAGTGGTTCACGTGTCCGTGGTCGTCGCACCCAGTCCTATCCTCGCTGTCCCGGGCGCCGTTGCGGGAGCGGCCGGTTCACCGGATGCCGCCGTCGCATGGCATTACGGGGATCCCTTCACCGAGCAGCGCGCCGCCGCGCAACGGGTTGCCATTGTCGACCGGTCGCATCGCTTCGTACTGAAGATCACCGGCGCCGAGCGGCTGACCTGGCTGCACACCATCACCAGCCAGCACATCGCCAACCTCGGCGACGGCCGCTCGGCCGAAAGTCTCGACCTCGATCTCAACGGACGGATACTGCACCACTTCGTGCTCACCGACCTCGACGGCACGGTGTGGATCGATACCGAGGCCGAGCGCGGACCGGCACTGCTGGAATTCCTGGCGAAGATGGTCTTCTGGGCCGATGCGAAACCGGTCGAGGCCGCCGACCACGCGGTGCTGACACTGCTCGGCCCGCGCGCGGATGAGCTGACCGAAACCCTCGGCATCGCTGCACTGCCCGACATCTACGAAGCGGTGCCGCTGCCGGACGGTGGCTTCCTGCGCCGGATGCCGTGGCCGAGCGCGGATTCCTTCGATCTGGTGATCCCCCGCGACCAACTCGCCGACCGCTGGGCCCGCCTCACCGCCGCTGGCGCCGAACCCGCCGGCATGTGGGCCTTCGAGGCGCTGCGCGTCGCGGCGCTGCGCCCCAGGATCGGCTCGGACACCGACGAACGAACCATCCCGCACGAGGCCCGCTGGATCGGCGGTATCGACGAGCACGGCGCGGTGCACCTGGACAAGGGGTGCTACCGCGGCCAGGAAACGGTGGCCCGGGTGCACAATCTCGGCAAGCCACCGCGCCACCTGGTGCTGCTGCACCTGGACGGTTCCGCCGACGAGCGCCCGACCACCGGCACCGATGTCACCGCGGGCGGTCGCGCCGTCGGCCGACTCGGCACCGTCGTCGACCACTACGAATTCGGGCCCATCGCACTCGCTTTGGTCAAACGCACCATCCCCGCGGACACCCAGCTGACCGCGGGTCCGACCGCCGCCGCCATCGATCCGGATTCGGTACCCGCCGACGACGAACCCCAGGCGGGTCGCCTCGCGGTCGACCGGTTGCGTGGCCGCTGATGCAGCCCGACGACTGCGCCCGAGTGCTGGCGGTCTGCGTCGTACACGCGGAACTGGATGTGCCGGGCAAGGTGGGTCGCACCGCGATCGATAAGAGGCCGGTCCCCGGCCGCGTGGCCGTGCGCGCACTCGGCCTCGACGGCGACCATGTGTGCGACACCAAGCATCACGGCGGTGTGCACCAAGCCGTCTACGCCTATGCCGAGGAGGACGCCCAACGCTGGGGCGCAGAGTTGGGCCGCGACTTGCCCGCGGGCTGGTTCGGCGAGAACCTGCGCATATCCGGCCTCGCCGTCAGCGATGCGGTGATCGGCGCGCACTGGGCAATCGGCGATGCGCTGCTCGAGGTGAGCGCACCGCGTGTGCCCTGCGCCACCTTCCAGCACTGGTCCGGTGCGGCCCACTGGGTCAAGCGCTTCACGCTGCAGAGCGATACCGGCGCCTACCTGCGCGTACTCACCGAGGGCACGATCGGCGCCGGTGACGAGGTGCGCATCGTGCACACTCCCGAACACGGCATCACCGTCCGCGACCTGTTCACCGGCGACGATCCGGATCTGCTCGCGATCCTGCTCGCCGATGAGCCGACCATCTCCGACGATGTACGCATGCAGATCGAACGGCACGGCCGCCGCCACGCGAATGCCCGCCGTGCCCGCGAGCAGTGGGTCGATGAGGCGAGCGCCCGCGAGCAGCGAACCGACGACGCCAGCATCCGCGAGCAGCGAACCGACGACGCCAGCATCCGCGAGCAGCGAACCGACGACGCCAGCATCCGCGAGCAGCCCGCGGCCGCCGCGACGACAGGAGCCGAGCTATGACCGTCGAACTCGTCGAGGTCGTCCGCTCGGGCTTCCGCGAATGCGTGCACAGCGGGTCGGTGGTGATCCTCGGCGCCGACGGCGAACCGACCCTTGCCCTCGGCGAGGTGCACGTCCCCATTTTCCCGCGCTCCACCAATAAGCCCATGCAGGCGATCACCCTGCTGCGCAACGGTTTCGAACCGGTCGACGAAGCGGAACTGGCCATCGCGACCGCTTCGCACTACGGCGAACCGGATCACATTGCGCTGGTCCAGCGCCTGCTCGACCGGTTCGGCTTCGACGAGGCGGCCCTGCAATGCCCGCCCGATCTGCCGCAGGACGAAGGCGCGCGGGCCACGGCGCTGCGCGAATTCGCCGAACCGCGCCGGGTGTACATGAACTGCTCCGGCAAGCACGCGGCCATGCTCGCCACCTGCGCCATCAATGGCTGGCCCACCGAGGGCTATCTGGACCAGACGCATCCGCTGCAGCAATCGGTGGTCGCCACCATTACCGACCTCACCGGTGAACCCGAAACCGACCTCGGCATCGACGGCTGCGGACTGCCGATCATCCCGGTCTCGCTGGTGAATCTGGCCCGCGCCTACGCGAATATGGCGACCGCGGACCCTGGTTCGCCGCAGCGCCGGGTCGCCGATGCGATCCGCGCATATCCACGAGTGATTTCCGGCACCAACGCACCCGATCTGCTGACCATGCGGGCGACCCCCGGCCTGGTCTGCAAGATCGGTGCGGATGGTGTGCACGCGGGCGCGCTACCGGATGGAACGGCGTTCGCGTACAAGATCGCCGACGGTCACGACCGCGCGCGAATCCCCCTGACGCTGGCCATTTTGCATCGCATGGGAGTCGAGTGGTCCGATGCGCACGCCGAACTCGCGGCCCCGCCGGTGCTCGGCGGCGGTGCCCGAGTCGGGGTCATCCGAGCGATCCCCGGGGTGCTCTGAGGGGTCGGCCCGACGGCGACAACCGGGCAAACGGCACCACTTCGGGAGTTCTTCCCCCACTCCTGGAAGCGCGACCGCCGGACACACGCTAAAGTGTCTGTCAGGAAGAGTATTAATTCGAACGGGGCCGCCAACAAACCCCAGGCCGCCCCGCAGTGACGCGAGGGGGTCAGCCATGGGCCGTGGCCGGGCTAAGGCAAAGCAGACCAAAGTCGCACGCGAGCTGAAGTACAGCTCAGCGCCGACTGACTTCGCGAGCCTTCAGCGCGAGCTTTCGGGTAGCCCCACCTCCCAGCGGAGTGGTGGTGTGCTGTCCGATGAGCACGACGCGGACGAGTCCTCAAACCGTTGGGATGAGGACGACGACTACAACGACTGGCGCCGCTGACTCGAATTCAAACGTCTGAAGGGGGAGGCCGACGGGCCTCCCCCTTCAGGCTTTGACATCGCGTTACCGGACTAGCCACTCGGGGCTTGCAACAACATCAGCGTCCCGCATCGATCGATGCGGGACGCTGATGTGTGTTCTGTTGTCGGACAAGGACTATCAGAAGCGCGGGTGCTCACCCACCAGCACGGCGCGCACCGCATCGGCGTCCTTGGCCTTCTTGACGGTGCCCAGAGTCCAGCAGGCGATATGCCGCGCGGTCAGCACGGCAAGGGCCCGGTCGACATCCTCGGGCGCCACCACGGCGACCATGCCGACGCCCATATTGAAGGTCTTCTCCATCTCGGCCCGGTCGACCCGACCGCGCTGGGCGATCATCTTGAACACCGGCGCCGGATTCCAAGTGCCGCGGTCCAGTTCGGCGACCATACCCGCGGGCAGCACCCTGGCCAGGTTCGCGGCCAGGCCACCACCGGTGACGTGGGCGAAGGTGCGCACATCGGTTTCGGCGATCAGCGCAAGGCAGTCCTTGGCGTAGATCATGGTCGGCTCGAGCAGTTCCTCGCCGAGGGTGCGGCCGAATTCCTCGACGTGCCCGGTCAGCGACATCCGGTCGATATCGAGCAGCACCTTGCGGGCCAGGCTGTAGCCGTTGGAGTGCAGACCCGAGGAGCCCATGGCGATCACCACATCGCCGGGGCGCACCCGGTCCGGACCGAGCACCGAATCGGCTTCGACAACGCCGACACCGGTCGCCGAGAGGTCGTAGTCATCGGGATCCATCAGGCCGGGATGTTCGGCGGTCTCGCCGCCGAGCAGCGCGCAGCCCGCACGGACACAGCCCTCCGCGATGCCGGAGACCAGCTCGGCCACCTTCTCCGGGACGACCTTGCCGATGGCGATGTAGTCCTGCAGGAACAGCGGTTCGGCACCGCAGACCACCAGATCGTCCACGACCATCGCGACCAGGTCGAGGCCGACCGTATCGTGCTTGTCCATCGCCTGCGCGACCGCGATCTTGGTGCCGACCCCGTCGGTGGAGGCCGCGAGCAACGGCTCGCGGTAGCCACCCTTCAGTGCGAACAGTCCGGCGAATCCGCCGAGCCCACCCTGGACCTCGGGTCGGCTGGCCTTCTTCGCCAATGGTCCGAACAACTCGACTGCGCGGTCACCTGCCTCGATGTCCACGCCGGACGCGGCGTACGAGGCACCGGCACCACTGGGGGTCTGTTCAGTCATTTTCGGGGAAAGCTCCAAACCGAATCGGCGGATAGATGCCAGCTCACGCTACCGGAGTCAGATAACGGACTCGGCCGTAGGCACCTTCATATTGTCCACCGCCCGCCTGGTAGATGGCGATCATTCCACCGGCTCGGTAGCGAACAGTGCCGCACTCTCGGCGCGACGCCGCCGCTGCTCCACCGGATCGGGCACCGGCACCGCGGCGACCAGGCGTTGGGTGTACTCCTGCTCCGGACGGCGCAGAATGCGATCACGATCACCCTGCTCGACCACTGCGCCGTCGCGCAGCACCACGATCCGGTCGGCCAGTTGGTCGACGACGGCCAGATCGTGGCTGATGAACAGGCAGGCCCAGCCGCACTGCTGCTGCAATGTGCCGAACAGCTCCAGCACCGCCGCCTGCACCGAGACATCCAGCGCGCTGGTCGGTTCGTCGGCGACCAGCAGGTCCGGATCGAGCACCAGCGCCCTGGCCAGGCTGGCGCGCTGGCGCTGGCCGCCGGAGAGTTCGTGCGGATAGCGGCGTTCGGTGCCCGCTGGCAGCTGCACGTCATCGAGCATGTGACGCACCCGGGCCCGGATCTCCTCGGCACTGCCCGCCTTGTGCACGATGAGCGGTTCCGCGACGCACTCGCCCACGGTGAGCCGCGGATTCAGCGAACTGGCCGGGTCCTGGAAGACGAAGCCGAAGCGGCGGCGGATCGGCCGTAGCTGCCGTTGCGACAGCTCCGCGATGTTCTGGCCGCGCACCTTGACGACCCCGGAGGTCGGGCGCTGCAGTGCGGCGACGCAGCGGCCGATGGTCGACTTGCCCGAACCGGATTCGCCGACCAGACCGAGGGTTTCGCCGGGCCGAATGGACAGGCTCACATTGTCCACCGCGCGGAACGGCGGGCGGCCGAACGGGCCGGGAAACTGCACAACCAGATCGCACACCTCGAGCACCGGCTCGGCGGTGGCGACCTCCTTGGTGCCGTGCTCCAACTGCGCGGTGCCCAGATGCGGGACGGCCGCGAGCAGTTTGCGGGTGTACTCCTCTTTCGGCGCTGCGAACAGCTCATCCACCGGCGCCTGCTCGACCACCTGGCCGTCGTGCATCACCACGACTCGGTCGGCGATATCGGCGACCACACCCATATTGTGCGTGATCAAGACGATCGCGCTGCCGATGCGATCGCGCAGATCGCGCAGCAGTTCCAGGATTTCGGCCTGCACGGTCACATCGAGTGCGGTGGTCGGTTCATCGGCGATGATCACCTTCGGCTCGCACGAGATGGCGATCGCGATCATCACGCGCTGTTTCTGGCCGCCGGAGAGCTGATGCGGGTAATAGTCCACCCGATGTTCCGGATCGGGCAGTCCGACCATGCGCAGCAGTTCGATCGCACGGGCCTTGGCGGCCTTGCGGCCCATATCGCTGTGCGCCCGCAGCGCCTCGGCGATCTGAAAACCGACCGTGAACAGCGGATCGAGTGCTCGACCCGGCTCCTGGAAGATCATCGAGATCGCGCCGCCGCGCAGGGCGGTGAGCTGGCGCTCGCTCATCGAGGTGACCTTGTCCGCGCCGAGGGTGACCAGGCCCTCGACCCGCGCGGTATTCGGCAGCAGTCCGATCGCCGTGCGCGAACTCACCGATTTGCCCGAGCCGGACTCGCCGACGATGGCCAGCACCTCGCCGGGGAAGACCTCGTAGGAGACATTGCTGACCGCGTGGACGGGTCCGGCGTCGGTGGCGAAGGTGACCGATAGTGATTCGATGGACAGCGCCGGATGCTTCTCGGCTATCACTTCCGTCATCGTGCTGGTCCTTCCCGGTCTGCATCGGTTGTGCCACCCGGCTCGGCCCCGTCCCCGAGATCGAGTTCGGCGGCGGTGAGTTCCGCTGCGGGAACGTCTTTTTCGACGACGGTGCCGGAATCGCTGGCATCGACGCCGAGGCTGTCGCTGGCGACGGTGGCCGGGCTGAACGCCCGCCGGGTACGCAGCAACGGATTGAGCACCTCGTTGAGGCTCTCGCCGACCAGCGTCAGGCCGAGTACGACCAGAACGATGGCGGTACCGGGGAAGATGCCGGTCCACCAGATGCCGTTGGAGACATCGGAGAGCGCCTTATTGAGGTCGTAGCCCCATTCGGCGGCCTGGGTCGGCTCGATGCCGAAGCCGAGGAAGCCGAGCGCGGCCAAGGTGAGGATGGCATCGCCCGCATTGAGCGTGACGATGACCGGCAGTGACTGGGTGACATTGGCGAGAATGTGCCGGAACATGATCCGAGTGGTGGACGCACCGGTGACCCTGGCCGCGTCCACATACGGTTCGGTCTTCACCGCAACGGTCGCATTGCGAACCACCCGAAAGTACTGCGGTACATAGATCGCCGTAATGGCGACCGACGCCGAGAGCACGCCGCCGAAGCTGCTCGACTGTCCGCCCGCGACCACAATGGACACCACGATCGCCAGCAGCAGGGTCGGGAACGCGTAGATGGCGTCCATGAACAGTACGAGCACCCGGTCGAGGGCTCGTCCGATATACCCGGACACCAATCCGAGCGGCACCCCGACGACCAAGGACATCACCAGCGAGATCGTGATCACCAATAGCGCGGTGCGGGCACCGAAGATCACCCGGGACAACACATCCTCGCTGCGCACCGATGTGCCGAACCAGTGCTGACCCGACGGCGGCTGCTGCGCGACGAAAGCGACACCGTCCGAGGAGTTCTGGGCGAGGCCGTACGGTGCGATCAGCGGCGCGAAGATCGCCACGAATACGAACAGCGCGACCAGACCGAGTCCGACGATCAGCGTCACCCGCTGCAATCCGGCGGTCATGGTGAGCAGCTGCAATCCGGGGATCCGCCGGCGTTTGGTCGGCGGTACCGGCGCCATCACCACTGGTTCGTTCGCCAATTCCGGAGCGGTCATCAGAACCTCACTCTCGGGTCGATCAGCGCGACAATGACATCCACCACGAAGCTGATGACCGCGACGGCCAGCGCCAGGAACGCGACAATTCCCTGCACCGCGATGAAGTCACGCTGATGCAGATATTCCGCGAGCTGATAGCCGAGCCCCTTCCATTCGAAGGTGGTCTCGGTGAGCACCGCACCGCCGAGCAGCGTCGCGATATACATGCCCATCACCGTGATGATCGGAATCATCGCGTTGCGCACGGCATGTCGGCCCGTCACCACCCGCGAGGAAAGTCCGCGCGCCCGCGCGGCATCCACGAATTCGCTGCGCAGTGTCTGGATCAGATTGACGCGCACCAGCCGCAGGAAGATACCCGCGGTCAACAGACCGAGGGCGACCGCTGGCAATATCGCATGCTTCAGCACATCGAGCAGATAACTGCTGTCCCCGTAGAGGATTGCGTCGACCACCATGATGTTGGTCTTCGGCGAGACATGCTGCAGTTGCAATTCCACCGCAGTGCTGGCCCGGCCCGCGACCGGCAGCCACGCCAACTTCACCGCGAAGATCAGCTTGAGCAGCAGGCCGACGAAGAAGACCGGCGCCGCGTAGGCCAGGATGGCGAACAGTCGCAGTCCGGCATCGGCCGTCGAATCACGGTGTGTCGCAGCGTATCTGCCGAGTGGAACGCCGACCGCGAAGGCAACCAGCAGCGCCCAGAACACCAGCTCCAGGGTCGCCGCGCCGTAGGTTGTCACCACCTCGCTGATCTGCCGATTGTCCTGGGAGTGTCCGAAATCCCCGTGCATCAGCCCGGAGATGTACTCCCAGTACTGGGTCAGGATGGGCCGGTTCAAACCGGCCGCTTCCTTGCGCACTTCGATCTGTTCCTGGGTCATCCGTCCGCCCATCGCGGCGCTGATCGGATCGCCGATCACCCGCATCAGGAAGAACACGACGGTGACCAGGATCCACGCCGTCGGCAGGATCAAGACCAGTCGAATCACCAAATACCGTAATAACGCCAGCTGTCGGGAATCCCCGCCGAACTTCCCGACCCATGGCAGCCCGAAGCGCCGGACCCGATCCGATGCCTGCTTTTCCGCGGTGGCAACAGTTTCGGGCCCGGCTTCGCCAGATGTCACTTGCTCAGCACCGTGTACCGGAACTTGAACGATGCGTCGAGTGTGTCCGACACCCCCTGGACGCTCGGATTCGACACCGCGATCTGCTTACCGGACAGCAGCGGCAGGGTCGGCAGATAGTTCTGTGCGAGATCCTTCTGCACGTCCTCGATCAGCTTGATGCGCTTGGACTTGTCCTGCTCGGTCGTCT
This sequence comes from Nocardia sp. NPDC004278, assembly GCF_053602975.1. NCBI lineage: Bacteria > Bacillati > Actinomycetota > Actinomycetes > Mycobacteriales > Nocardiaceae > Nocardia > Nocardia sp. NPDC004278. The sequence continues at coordinate 148,226 of NZ_JBSGEQ010000008.1, read as the reverse complement.
CCGCGGTGAGCTGCGAGGTGATCTTCGGCTCCTCGAAGTGCGACTGCAGGAAGTTGTTCGGCGCGAAGAACGGGGTCAGGTAGTCGTCGGCGTCCGGGTAGTCCGGGAACCAGCCGAAGTGATAGAGCGGGTAACCGTCGCGGGCCCGTTCCTTCTGGTAGGTGACCCATTCGGTGGATTGCAGATTCACCTTGAACAGTCCGGTCGACTCCAGCTGCGATTTGATCGCCGCGTACTCCTCGGAGCTGCTCGAACCGTAGTGATCGGGGTTGTACTGCAGATTCAGTTCCACCGGTGTCGCGACGCCGGCGCCGGAGAGGAATTTCGCCGCCGCATCCTTATTGGGCTTGGCGCCATAGAGATCCTTCAGCGGCTCGGCCGCACCCGGCATGCCTTGCGGCACAAAGCCGTACGCGGGCTGGTAGGTGTTCTTGTAAACACCCTCGGCCAGCGCGGGTCGGTCGATCGACGAGGCGATTGCCTTGCGCACCGCCAACTTCTGCTCCGGAGTTCCGCCCGGCATGGTGTTCAGATTGAAGACGATGTAGCGCAGCTCACCGCCGGGACCGTCCGCCACCTTGACCTTGCTGTCCTTGCGCAGCGATTCGATATCGGTCGGCGTGAAGGAGCGGTAGGCGACATCGAGTGCCCCGCTCTGCAGATCGAGCTTCATATTGTCCGAGGTCGCGTAGTACTTGGTGGAGACCTGCGACGTCTTCGGCGTGCCGAGGATGCCCTTGTAGTCCGGGAACGCCTTGTACTCGACCAGCTTGTTCTTGTCGTAGCTGGCGATCGTGTACGGGCCCGAGTAGCCCTTGCTCTTCACCACGTCCTCGTCCGGCAGCACCTTATTGGCCGGGAAGACCTTCTCGTCCACGATCGGACCGGCCTGGGTCGGCAGAATCGCGGGGAAGGTCTGATCGTTGGCGACCTTCAACGTGAAGTTCACCGTCAGGTCGTCGGCGATCTCGGTCTTCTCGAGATTGCCCAGCAGCGAGGCGGGGCCGTTGGGGTCATTGATGCCGAGCATGCGATCGAAGGAGAACTTGACGCTCTTCGCGGTCAGCGGGTTCCCATTGGCGAACTTCAGCCCGGACTTCAGCTTGCAGGTGTACACCATCGGCGAGCTGAACTCGCACTTCTCCGCAGCGTCGGGCTTCGGGGTGGCATCGCCGGGGGCGAAATTCAGCAGATACGAATAGATCTGGGTTTCGACCAGCAGCGAGCCGTTGTCGTAGGCGGCTGCGGGATCCAGCGAGAAGATCTTGTCGGTGGTGCCTGCCACCAGTCCGGCCCCATCGCCACCACCACCGGTACGCCCCGAACCGCATCCCGCGATCGCGGATACGGCCAACGCCGCCATCCCGACCGCCGCGATGCGTCGGGCACGCACCCTTCGCCCAGGCTTCCTTGAAACCAACATCAGGCCCCACTTCTCCAGCGCACCACTCCGCGTGTCCTGGATCACAGGACCGCGGACGGCACGGTTAACTTCCGATATGTCGGGCACCGTACCCAGGATCCATTTCTGGGATGTTGCGTTTTCGAAGAAAAAATCACGGGAGGGTTACTGGCTGTCGCACCGAACGCGCGGGCAAGGCCGGATCACCGGACGAATGACCAGGTTTGCGCCGAATCCGGCCTTGGGGCGTCTCGAGGAGGCCATGGCACGCAGGTGGACAGAACGGCACAAGACCCCGGACAAAATCGAACCCCCCGGCGGCCGCCGAGGGGTTCGTGGATCGTTCTTCGTCAGGGACGGCTCAGCGCGCTCGCGTTCGCGTTCTCGCTCAGCAGCATGGCCTCCGACTGTCCGGTGAGCATGCCCTCGAGCAGGTTCTTGCCGATGGCCGCCTCGGTGGGCAGCGGAATCGGGTAGTCGCCATCGAAACAGGCGCAGCACAGCCGGGAGCGCGGCTGCTCGGTGGCGGCGATCATGCCCTCGGTGGAGATATAGCCGAGGGTGTCCGCGCCGATGGAGCGGCGCACCGCCTCCACCATGTCCTCGTAACTGTCATCGGCACCCGCGCCATTGGCGATCAGCTCCGCACGCGAGGCGAAGTCGATGCCGTAGAAGCACGGCCACTTCACCGGCGGCGAGGCGATGCGCACATGGATCTCCAGCGCGCCCGCCTCCCGCAGCATCCGGATCAACGCGCGCTGGGTATTGCCGCGCACAATCGAATCGTCCACCACGATGAGTCGCTTACCGCGGATCACCTCGCGCAGCGGATTCAACTTGAGCCGAATGCCGAGCTGACGGATGGTCTGACTCGGTTGGATGAACGTGCGCCCGACATAGGCGTTCTTCATCAGGCCCTGGCCGTACGGCACACCGGAGCCCTGGGCGTACCCGACCGCGGCGGGGGTACCCGACTCCGGCACCGGAATCACCAGATCCGCCTCGACCGGATGCTCCTTGGCCAGGCGACGGCCGATCTCCACCCGCGTGGCGTGCACCGAGCGACCGGAGATGGTGCTGTCGGGACGGGCCAGGTAGACGAATTCGAAAACGCAGCCCTTGGGTTCGGGATTGGCGAAGCGCATGGACCGCACGCCGTCGGCATCGATCGCCAGCAGTTCGCCCGGCTCGATCTCCCGGACGAAGGCCGCACCGACGATATCCAGCGCGGCGGTCTCACTGGCAACGACCCAGCCACGTTCGAGCCGACCGAGGCACAGCGGGCGAACGCCGTGCGGATCCCGCGCGGCGTAGAGGGTGTGCTCGTCCATGAAGGTCAGACAGAACGCGCCCTTCAGGGTCGGCAGCAGTTTCATCGCGGCCTGTTCGATGCTCGAATCCGCGGCGGCGTGGGCCAGCAGCGCGGTCATCACATCGGAGTCCGAGGTGGCGGTGATCGGTGCGGGCCGACCGCCGGAGACCGGCGGCATGCCGATCAGTCCGAGTTCCCGTGCGCGGGCGCTCAATTCGGCGGTGTTCACCAGATTTCCGTTGTGGCCCAACGCGAGTCCGGAACCGACCGCGGTGGTGCGGAATATCGGCTGCGCATTCTCCCAGGTGGTGGATCCGGTGGTGGAGTAGCGGCAGTGGCCGACGGCGATATGACCCGGCATCGCGGCCAGGGTCTGCTCGTCGAATACCTGGCTGACCAGACCGAGATCCTTGAAGACCAGGATTTGCGAACCATCGGAGACGGCGATACCAGCGGCCTCCTGGCCGCGGTGTTGCAGCGCATACAAGCCGTAGTACGTGAGCTTGGCCACATCCTCGCTCGGCGCCCAGACTCCGAACACTCCACACTCTTCGCGTGGTTCGTTCTCGACCTGATCGGGGGTTGTTTCGACCGGCATTTCGGCGTTGGTCACCGTTTGCTCCCTGTTCGGGCGGGCTGTGCGCAATGGCCATTCTACGGGTGCATCGCGCGCGGCGGTCACCGCCACCACGTCCGTACAGCAATCGCCGAGCGACGCTGCCGTTTTTCGGTCCTACCCGGTGTTACCGTGCCAGCCGTGACGACTACGGACGGTAGGGGAACCGCTGCGTCGGACCGGCGGTTCACCGCGCGCATGTGGCTGGCCCCGATCGCGGTACTGACCCTGTTCATGGCACTGCTCGCCACGATGTATCTGGACTATGTCGTCGATCCGGAGAAGAACCTGCACGACTTTCCGATCGCACTGGTGAATCAGGATGTCGGCGACACCATCGGCGCGCCGGGTCGGGAGCAGCAGGTCAACTTCGGCAACCAGATCACCGACGCGCTGCGCCAGGGCATCCCGGCGGACAAGGTCGATCTGCAGGTGCTCGGCATCAACGAGGCTCAGCTGAAGATGCAGTCGGGCGCGGTGTACGGAACCATCCTGATCCCAAGCGATTTCAGCAAACGCCTCGGCATTCTCGGCGTCGGCAGCGTGGTGCCCGGTGATATCCAGCGCCCGGCGCTCACCCTGCAGACCAATCCGCGCAGTGGCGCATTCGTCACCCAGATCGTCACCACCATTGGCACGCAGGCACTGACCCAGGTGAACGAACAGGTGGGCAAGCAGCTGACCGAACAGGTCCGCGCGCAGCTGACACCGCCGCCCGGCGGCGCGCCCGCACCCGAGTTGACCGGTGCGACCCGGGTGGCGCTCGCGGATCCGGTGCAGATCATCGTCGCGCCGTTCCGTCCGCTGCCCTCGGGCACCGGACAGGGGCTGACCGCGTTCTTCTACGCGCTACTGCTCCTGCTCGCCGGGCTGGTCGGTTCGATGACCATCCACACCATGATCGATGCCGCACTCGGTTTCGTGCCCACCGAATACGGACCGTGGTACGTGCATTTTCCGGCCACCCCGATCTCCCGGTTCAATACGCTGCTGATCAAGTGGGGTGTGATGGTGATCACCGCGAATATCGTCGCGGGGGTCTTCCTCGGTGTGGCACGGCTGCTCGATATGCCGATCGACCATCCGCTCACCCTGTTCCTCTACAGCGCGCTGGCCATCATCGCGGTCGGGATCACCGGGCTGTCGGTGCTGGCGGCACTCGGTTCGGCCGGACTGCTGGTCAATCTGATCCTGTTCATCATCCTCGGCCTGCCCTCCTCCGGCGGCACCGTGCCGATCGAAGCGACGCCCAAATATCTGGGCTGGCTGGCAAAATTCGAGCCGATGCACCAGGTCTTCGTGGGTGTGCGCGCCATCCTCTACTTCGACGCGAACTTCTCGGCGGGGCTGTCGCGCGGGGTGTGGATGTCGGTGATCGGGCTCACGATCGGGCTGGTGCTCGGCACCTTCATCACGCGGTACTACGACTACAAGGGCCTGCATCGGCGCGATCCGGCCCGCCGCTGAGGCCGGATTACGCCAATCGGTGGGATGCACGAAGATGGTGCTGTGAATTCGTGGATCGAACACGCGCAGTATCTGGCCGATGAGGTATTCGCACCACAGGCCGACGCCGTCGACCGCAGCGGAGAGATTCCGCGCACACATTTCGACCTACTCGCCGAATACGGGTTCTACGGCGCGACCATGGCCGACGATATGGATATCGCCACCTTCACCACGGCCGGCGAGGTCCTGGTGGCCGGATGCCTGGCGACCACCTTCGTCTGGGCGCAGCATCTCGGGGTCGCGCGCCGGGTCGCCCACTCACCGAATCTCGAACTGCGGGAACGACTTACCGAGGATTTGCGGCGCGGGCGGGTGCGCTCGGGGGTGAGTTACGCTGGCGCCAACGATGAACCGGGATTGATCGCCCGGCGCGTCGACGGCGGCTATCTGCTCAACGGCACCGCGCCCTTTGTCACCGGGTGGGGCCTGGTGGACGTCCTCGGGGTAATGGCTCGCGATGCGGACGATGCGGGTTCGCTGATCAGCGTGCTGGTACCCGCCGAACCGGGACCCGCATTGCACGCCACCCCGCTCCCGCTCATCGCCGCCGATGCGAGCAAGACCGTTTCGCTGACCTTCGACGGTGTGCTGGTTCCCGATTCCGCGGTGGAGAACCGAATTCCGCTGCGCAACTTCCACGCCACCTTCATCCTGGCCGCATGGCGCAATGGCGCACTCGCCCTCGGTGTCGTGCGGCGCTGCCTCGGCGAACTCGCCCGCCTCGGCGTCGACACCACGGCGCTGGCCGCCGAATCCGCCCGCATCCGAACCGAACTCGACGATGCGCTCACCGGACAGTCGGATGTCTACCTGGCCCGCGCCCGCGCCTCCGAACTCGCGGTGCGCACGGCCACCGCCCTGGTCACCGCCACCGGCAGCGCGGCGGTCACGGGCGGCAATCGCGCCGAACGCTCCCTGCGCGAGGCGACCTTCACCTTGGTCTTCGGTTCCCGCCCGGCCATTAAAGCCGCCCTACTCGACCGCCTCACTCGACCGCGCCACCTGGTTGTCTGACCCGTTCACGCTAGCCAGCACTCGCACCCGCATCCTCGGATTCGGATTGTTCGCCAAGGCGCATGGCGTAGACGCGATCCAGGAAGTCGCGGTGCGCGCGCAGCGTGGAGTCGAGTAGTTCGCGCCAGGTTCTCCGATCGACGCGGTGGTCGCTGAGCAGCGAGGACAGCGAGGCGGGCCGAAGCTTATCGATATGGTCGACAATGAAGGTGAGTCGACGGCGCGGGAATTGCTCACCGATGCGCGGATTTTCATCGAGGAAGGTGTCGAGCGCGTAGAGATAGTTGATCGCGCGGTTGTACTCCTCATCGGTGAGGTGGTAATCCATCCGCTTGATCTCGACGATCCACAGCTCGCCGGCATCGTGCAGAAGTACGAAGTCCGGCTCCCGCTTCTCGCTGCCGATTGCGGTGGTGACCAGGACCGCGCCGAACTTCTGCTTGTACCACCGTTCGAAGCTGGCACGGACTCGCTTCAGCGATTCGTTCATCCCCAGCGGTGTCCACTCGGGCGCCAGCAGCCAGGGCGCCCGTTCGATCAACTCCTGAAAGGGACGCTCCAGTGACCGGCGGTCATCGACGAGGCTCTGCAGTCGATCGACCACGGCCACCCGCTCGGAGGCGATCTGGCCCAGCGAATACACCTCGGCCACCCGCGCGGTCTCGAACAGGGCGACAACGACATCGAGTCGGTTATCGGTGTCCTCGGCAACCTCCTTCAGCGTTTCCAGCAGGCTGCGCTGCGGGCCGAGCGAGAGGGCGAGCCGGACAATGCTGTCGATATGGCTCGGATCCTCCAGCGCGGCACGATCCTTGTTGTTCACCAGGATCCGGGCGGCATCCATCACCGACTCGCGAAACATCCGGTCCTGCGGCGCGATCGACTGCAGGGTTGCCTGAATGCCGGACTTCTCGACGAACTCCTCCCACACCCGGCGCTTGACCGAACTTTCCCCCAGCCGCCCGAGTTCGCGCACGAGATTGCGACCCCAGGCCGAAAGTGCCTCACCGCGTTCGGAATTCCAGATGATGTCCTGGCGGTCCGAGCGGACCAGGTCTTCCTCATCGTCCAGCCAGTTCACATGCACTGCGCCGACCAGGTAGGAACGCAATTTGAATTCCCCGGTGAAACCCGCCGGAATGCCGAAGTCGCGGGTCTGCGCGACCAGTTTGCCGCGCGCGTAGATCCGGACACCGGCCATGGCCTCATCGCGATACGGATGTTTGGAGTAGGCCGCCCAACCGGTTACCGGCAGGAAGCGGTCGCCGATCCACACCGGCCTTTTCGCGACATCGATCCTGGTCTCCTCCATCACATCGACGGGCAGATCACGCAGCACGAACTTCTGCGTCGCGCCGCGTTCGGCAATGCTGTTGTGCACCTCCACCTGCCAGTCGGCGCGCTCCAAGCCGAAGCGTGCGGCCAGTTGCCGACTCAATTCGGGACCGGAGCCGACCCGCTTGCGCAGAAAGTCGCGCAGGATGACCGTGGTGCCCCGCTCGGTGCTGAATGTGCCGTCCCGCGGTCCGGGACGCGGGTGGTAGTCGCGTTCGGTATCGGAGAGCATTTCGTCGAGGTTCATCACGATATTCGCTACCGGCCAACCCTTTTCGGTGCGCTCGGCATCCGTACCGCCCACCGACACCACCTCGATGGTTCGGCAGATGCCGAATGGCGCGAGTTTTCCGATGCCCTTGCGACCCATGACCGGTCGTTCCAGCCGCCGCGATAGATCGCTGCCGACGCGCACTCGCCGATCCGAGCCGACCATCAGATAGTGGGCGTTGATCTCCGCGGATGTCATGCCATGTCCGTTGTCGCGCACCATAATTCGATACGGCTCATGGTCGGCGGAGTGGATGGTGCCCGCGAGCGTCACACCCCACGGCAACGCAACTTCGACCCTGGTGGCATCGGCGTCGTAGGAGTTGGCGATGAGTTCGGCGAGTACCGCGGAGACACGGTCGTAGAGCCGAATGCCGAGCTTATCGATCGTCAAGCGGCTGATTCGCATCGTGTACTTGTGCGATTGGTCGGCGGGATCGGTGATCGCGTTGTCCATGGTGGCCCCCATTCAGCCGAACGGTTAGCTGTGCGTCCGCTCGAACCAATCCTCGTCCGCAGTGTTGTCGAGGGCCTGAACTTCCGACCACCAGTTCATAACGGGCGGTACGGTTCTGGCGGCTACCCGATCACGATCATCGGTCCCCGGCCGGGCGGGCGATGGGGAGCCAATGGGCGACTTCGGCGGCTCGGCTGCCGGACGCGTCGACCATGCCCGCTGCCACCGCGGCGTCGAAGTCGAGCAGGCCGGTGGCGAGCAGGAGCCAGGTGCGCGGGTCGGTCTCGACGACATTCGGCGGTGTGCCCCTGGTGTGCCGCGGTCCCTCGATGCATTGGACCGCCACAAAAGGTGGGACACGGACCTCGACGGAATGGCCGGGTGCGGCGGCGGCAAGGGTGCGGGCGGTGGTACGGACCGCAGCGGCCAGTTCGGACCTGGCGGGTGCCGGCGTCGAATCGTCGCGCAGCCAGGCACTGACCGCCTCGACCGCCGCGCGCAGTTCCGCTGGATCCACCTTTGCTCGTCCTGCCACGATGCCGAGACTACTGCGGGGCTCCGACGGCGCCGATGCGGCGGGCTGTCGCGCATTTCCGTCGGCGGCGAATCGGTGTGACGTGCGGCAGGGTTGTCCGCCGCACGCCTACTGACCAGCTCTACGTGACAGCGGCTGGAGCCGGAGCGGTGCGGCGGCAGCGCGCTCGGCTGCCGCCTGTCAGCTACTCGGCGAACGAGCCGCGGCGAGGTGCGGCGCGAGTGCACCACCGGCGTTCATGGCGAAGTGCAGCAGGGCGGGGGCGATGGCACTGTCCGTTCGGCGGCGCAGCAAGTCGAACACGAGGCCACCGGCCGCGGTTGCGGCAATCGTTGCGGAAACGTTGTCGCCCGCGGCGCGGGCGGGCCGGATGTGCCAGAGGCCGAAAGTGGCTGCTCCGACCAATGCACCACCACACGACCCGAATACATTGTCCAGCAACGGATTCAGTGTCCCGCGAAAGATGAGTTCCTCGCTGTACACGGTTCCGATCGGGATGTGCACCGCGACCCACTCATCGAGCGGAACGTCCGGGGCGCGGTCGGCGAATCCGCCGAGGCGCTCGCGAACCGCCGGAATGGCGACGGCCGCACCGTAACCGGCGGCGACCACACCCGCCGAGGCGAGTCCGTAGCCGAGGCCACGCGCGGACAACCAGTTCGGTCGGCCGCCGAACACCAGTGCGTAGCCGGTCGCGAATCCGGCATTGGCGGCGGTGCGGCCACGCAGCTCCAGGTTCAGCCGCGGCAGCACCCAATTGCTCCATGCCAACGGAATGCCGGCGGCAACAGCGGTTTTCGCGATCCGACCGATTAGCGTCATTTGATCTCACGCTCGTAGTCCTCGGCAGCCTCGAGCTGCGTCCGGATCTTGTCGGACAGTTCCACGGTCCAATCCGGCGGTGCGGCAACGGCGATCCAGCCATCGAGCACCAGACTGCCGTAGCGATGCCCGTGCCCGTCGGTGACGCCCTGGGCATTGGACAGATCGCAGGTCACCTGCCAGAAGGTGACGAACGGCCACCAGCGCATCTGGGAGGAGACATCCGAGCCGCGTGATTCGGAGAGCCAATCCGGTTGGGAGAAGATCAGATCCGAGGACCACCAGACGATCGGATCGGATGCGTGTTGCAGATAGGCGATGCGCGGGGCGCGCCATTCGGTCGATGGCCGCGCCAGATCGGCCCTGTCGGATGCGAATCGGACCACCAGACCGTCGGCGTAGAGCGGCTCGACCTCCCGCGAACCGGGATCGCGGCGCGAAACGAACTGCTCCCACAGTCGATTCGAATTCGGCGGCCCGACCCACAGCGCACCGTCGACCTTCGACCGCAGATCGGCGAGTCCGTCGAAGGCCGCCTCCGACCCCTGCGAACCGAGACTCTCGCCGTAGACGAGCAGCTTCGGCCGCGCTTTCTCCGGCCGCGCCGACCAATGCTCGTACACCGCGTCGAACAGCTGCTTACCCGCATCCGTCGCCTTGCCGCGGTCCGCGAGAAACGACAGCACACTGGGCAGATACGAATACTGCGAGGCCACGACGGCGGTATCGCCGCCGTACATGTACTCGATGGCACCGGCCGCCATGGAATTCACCCAGCCGGTACCGGTGGTGGTGACCACCACCAGCACCTTCCGGTCGAAAGCACCCGTGCGCTCCAGTTCGGAGACCGCCAGTTCGGCCCGCGCCGCACCGCTCTGCGCCGACTCCAGCCCCACATAGGCCCGGATCGGCTCGCGCGCGGGCTTACCGGTGATCGAGGTGATCCTGGCGGCGGAGGGACCGTGCGAGACGAACCAGCGACCCTCGAATCCGAGCGAATCCCATTTCGCCAGCGATGCCGGACTGCCCGACCGCTCGGGCTGCACCGGCTGGATCGCATTGGGCGAGGTGTGATCGTTCTGCACACTGAACGCCGAGTTCGCCACCGCGAAGAAGGCACGCGAGGCCACACCGTTGAACACGGTGACGGTCAGGATCACCAGGACCAGAAATCCGGCCGATGGCGCCAGCTCGCGCGGCACCCGCACCCAGCGATTGAGCTGGCGGGCCAGGAACCGGATGATCTCGCGCAACGTCCGATAGGCCGCGACCACCCCCGCACCCACCGCGATGCTGAGCAATCCGGTGCGCAGATAGGCCGGGGTGGTGGTGCCCTCCATACCCATCAGCGCGGTGATCTCGCGCTGCCAGCGGGCCGACTGCACCAGCATGAACGCCGCGGTGACGGCGGCGGTGAACAGGATGGCGGATTTCACCGCATAGCGCACCCAGGTCGGCGGCGGCGCGATCCGACCGCGCAGCAGCTCGGCCAGCCGCGGCCGGGCCCAGAGGCGGAACAGCCACTCCAGCACACAGCCGAGGCCGTAACCGAGCGCGGCATTGATGCCGCTGATCAGCCCCTGAAACAGCCAGTCGCGCGGTACCAGCGACGGTGTCACCGACAGCGCGAAGAAGATGGTCGCGAAGACCAGTCCGACATAGTTCAGATCGATAATGTCCTCGGCCCGCCGCACCACCACGACGCCGCGCGCACGCAGCTTCGCCAGGGTGGTGTCGGATTCGAGCATCGGTCAGCGAGACGGCGCGATGCCCAGATCGTGGCGGTCGGGATCGGGCACGGGCGGCGACGGGTCCGTAGCGATCTTCACAGGAACAGTATGCGGGCTGTGTCCAATTTGCAGCGCCTGCGGCGCTGCGTGTTCGCTCGTAAGACTCGCTCCGTCGTGGCTGGATTTGGTTGGAATGCTGACTGATTGACGTATTCCCCGTGGTGCAGGACTTCCCGATCGGCAACTACGCACCGCGCTCGAGTAGTTGTACGCGGTTGCGTGCCAACATGATTCAGCAGACTCGGTACCCATGAGCACTCCCAATGCCCAGCCGAAAACCACCTCGGCCTTTCTCGCGCAAGCCGTGATCGCGTTCGGCGTCAGCTTCTTCGGGACCGGCGTCGGCATCTGCTATCTCCCACTGGATATCGCGCAGCGCGGCTTCCTCGGCATGTCCGTGCTGTTCCTGGTGTCGAGCACCTTCACCCTGGCGAAGGTGGTTCGCGACCAACAGGAGGCGGCAACCATCAGCCGCCGCTTGGACGAGGCGCGGATGGAGAAACTGATCGCGGAACACGATCCGTTCAAATCCGTCGGCTGAGGACATGCACTCGAGCGAGCCCGGCGACGAGGGGTTCGGGCCCGCCGGGCGCGTAGCCTGCGGAGCACCCATCGGCCCAGGTGGAACGCTATTTCAGTTGGCGCTCGCGGGCCGCGGAGAGCGCCAGATAGTCGCGGATCCGGTCCACCACATCGGCCGACCAATCCGGTGGCTGCGCAATCGCGGCCCACCCGTCGAGCACCAGATTGCCGTAGTTGTGTCCATGTCCGTCGCTGACCCGCTGCGCATTGGGCAGATCCGCGGCGACCTGCCAGAACGTGACGATCGGATACCACGCCATCCGCGACGACACATCGGGACCGCGCGGCTCGCGCAGCCAATCCGGTTCGGCGAAAAGCAGATCCGGCGACCACCAGACCACCGGATCGGAGGCGTGCTGCAGATAGGCGATCCGGGGCGGCAGCCAGGTATCCCCAGGCTTCCACAGGTCCCCGCGGCCGTCGGCGAAGCGCACCACCAGTCCGTCGGCATAGGTCGGCAGGATCTCCGGTGTGCCGGGATCGCGGCGGGCGGTGACTTCGCTCCACAGCCGGTTGGAATTCGGCGGCCCCACCCACAGCACGCCATCGGTGCGCGAGCGAATATCGGCCAGGCCGGCGAACGCGCCCTCGGAGCCCTGTGAGCCCAGGCTCTCGCCATAGACGAGCAATTTCGGCCGTTCCCCTGCCGGCCGCGCCGACCAGTGCTCATAGATCTTGTCGAAGACCAGCTTTCCCATTCGGGTGGCCTTGTCCTTATCCGACAGGAATGACAGCACACTGGGCAGATACGAATACTGGGTCGCGGCGATCGCGGTATCGCCGCCGTACATGAGCTCGATGGATTCGGCACTGGTCGAATCGACCCAGCCGGTGCCCGTCGTCGTCACCACCACCAGCACCTTGCGCTCGAACGCGCCGGTGCGCTCCAATTCCGCCGCAACCAAATCGGCCTGCGCCTGCGGACCGTCGGCCGACTCCAGACCGGCGTAGACCCGAATCGGCTCGCGCGCTGGCTTTCCGGTGACCTCGCTGATCTCCGCGGCGGTCGGCACGAACGAGACGAACCAGCGGCCCTCGGAGCCGAGGGTGTCCCAGGCCGCCAACGAATTCGGACTGCCGGAACGCTCGGGCAGTTGCGGCTGTACGGCATTCGGCGAGGTGTGCCCGTTGCGCACGCTGAAGGCCGAATTCGCCACATCGAAAAAGACCTTGGTGAGTACGCCGTTGAACAGCAGCACCGCCGCGACGACCACAATGAGCGCGCCGGTCGGTACGGCCAGCTGGCGCGGAAAGTGGGCGCGCCGGATCAATTCGAACGCGATCGCACGGACGATCCTGCGCAGGGCGCGAAATACGCCGATGGCTATCGCACCGACCACTGCGCTCAACGCACCGGTGCGCAGAAAGCTGGAGGTCGTGATCGGTTCCATGGCCATGAGCGCGGTGATTTCGCGCTGCCACCGGGCCGACTCGACCAGCAGAAACACCCCGACGACGAGGCAGGCCAGCACGATCGTGGTCTTGACCGCACCCGAGAGCCACTTCGGCCGCCGCGCCCACTGTCGCGTGACGGATGTGGGCAGCTGAGCGAGCTTGCGACGCAAGGGCTTGCGTATCCATTTGCGATACACCCACTCGAACAGACAGCCCACGCCATAGCCGATGGCCGCGTTGATACCGCTGACCAGTCCCTCGAACAGCCAATCACGCGGCAGCAGAGAGGGTGTCAGCGACCAGCCGAAGAACACCGTGGCCACGATGATCCCGACGTAGTTCGGGTGGAAAAAGCGCTCGACGGCGCCGACAATCCTGCCGACGCCGTCGCGTAGGGCTACCGAGACCTCACCAGCCTCCGGTGCGCTCAAATGGCACTGGCTCCGAACAGCTTCGGCAGCGTGCCCTCGTGCGCCTCGCGCAATTCGTCCAGGGTGATCGAGAACTGCCCCTGCACCTCAACGGCATCCGAACCCTGATCGACCACACCGATGCGCACCCACGGCAATTCGCGCGCGGTGCACATCTTGGTGAAGCGGGTCTCCTCCGAGCGCGGCACGGCGACGAGCACCCGGCCCGCCGATTCGGAGAACAACTGCACGAACGGATCCGAACCCTCCGGCAGCAGGATGCGGCAACCGGTTTCACCCGCGAGCGCGGCCTCGACCACGGTCTGGATCAGGCCGCCCTCCGAAAGGTCGTGCGCCGCACTGATCATGCCGTCGCGCGAACCAGCGGTCAGCACCTCGGCGAGCAGCTGTTCGCGGGCGAAGTCGACCTTGGGCGGCACACCGCCGAGGTGGTCGTGGGCGACCTGCGACCAGATCGAGCCGCCGAATTCGTCGGCGGTCTCGCCGAGCAGGATCAGCGTCTCGCCCGGCTCGAGGCCGAGGCCGGTCGGAATGCGCCGGTGCACATCGTCGATGACGCCGAGCACGCCGACCACCGGGGTCGGCAGGATGGCGTCCTGACCGGTCTGGTTGTAGAAGCTGACATTGCCGCCGGTGACCGGAATACCAAGGGCCACACAGCCGTCCGCGAGGCCGCGCACGGCCTGCTGGAACTGCCACATCACGCCCGGATCCTCGGGGGAGCCGAAGTTGAGGCAGTTGGTGACGGCCTTCGGCGTGGCGCCGGTGGTAGCCACATTGCGGTAGGCCTCGGCCAGCGCGAGCTGTGCGCCGGTGTACGGATCCAGCTTGGTGTAGCGGCCCGATGCGTCGGTGGCCAGCGCGATACCGCGGCCGGTCTCCTCATCGATCCGGATAACACCGGCATCGGCGTGTTCGGCGAGCACGGTGTTGCCGCGGACGTAGCGGTCGTACTGTTCGGTGATCCACCGGCGGCTGCACAGCTGTGGGCTGGCGATCATCTGCAGCACGGTGGCGCGCAATTCCTCCGGAGTCTTCGGCCGGGGCAGAGTGTCCGGGGTGTCGGTGATCAGCGCGTCCTGGAAGTCCGGCCGCTGTACCGGGCGCTCGTACACCGGACCCTGGTGCGCGACGGTGCGCGGCGGCACATCGACGACGGTCTCGCCGTGCCAGCTGATCACCAGCCGGTCGCCATCGGTGACCTCACCGATGACCGTGGCCAGCACATCCCACTTGTGGCAGACGGCCATGAACGCGTCCACGTTCTCCGGCGTGACGACCGCGCACATGCGCTCCTGCGATTCGCTGGAGAGCACCTCGGCCGGGGTCATCCCCTTGGCGCGCACCGGCACCTTGGTCAGATCGATATGCATGCCACCGTCGCCAGCGGCCGCGAGTTCAGAAGTGGCGCAGGACAATCCGGCACCGCCGAGGTCCTGGATGCCGACCACCAGCTTGGCCGCGTACAGCTCGAGACAGCACTCGATGAGCACCTTCTCGGCGAACGGGTCACCGACCTGCACACTCGGCAGTTTCTTGCGGCCGGTACCGGATTCGTCACCGGAGAAGGTGTCCGAGGCCAGCACCGAAACACCGCCGATGCCGTCGAGACCGGTGCGCGCACCGAACAGAATGATCTTGTTGCCCGTACCCGAGGCGAAGGCCAGATGTAGATCCTCGACCCGCATCACGCCCGCGCACAGCGCGTTAACCAGTGGATTGCCCTGATATGAGGCGTCGAAGACGGTCTCGCCGCCCACATTCGGCAGCCCGAGCGAGTTCCCGTAGCCGCCGACACCGCGCACCACGCCGTCGACAACGCGTCGGGTATCGGGTGCCTCCGCCGCACCGAAGCGCAGCTGATCCATAACCGCGATGGGCCGCGCGCCCATGGCCATGATGTCGCGCACGATGCCGCCGACACCGGTGGCCGCGCCCTGATACGGCTCCACGTAGGAGGGGTGGTTGTGGCTTTCCACCTTGAAGGTGACCGCCCAGCCGTCGCCGACATCGACGACACCCGCGTTCTCACCGATGCCGGCCAGCATCGAGGATTTCATTTCCTCGGTGGTGGTCTCACCGAAGTAGCGCAGATGCACCTTCGAGGACTTGTAGGAGCAGTGTTCGCTCCACATCACCGAGTACATGGCCAGTTCGGCGTCGGTGGGCCGACGGCCGAGGATTTCCTTGATCCGCGCGTACTCGTCGTCCTTGAGACCGAGCTCCTTGTACGGCTGCGGGGCATCGGGAGTCGTTGCGGCTGCGCTGACGGTGTCGACCTGCGGAGTCACGGAGTACCAGGGTCCTTTCGGGCCGGAGCGCGAAGCTGGGGATTCGCCTTGAAGTTTAGCTGTGGCACTTCGTGGGCAGCCGGTCGCATCGACGCGTCGCCCGGATCGCCGGGTTTTGCGCGCGACCGAACCGAATTCGAGGGCACCGAATGTGATGCGGAACATGGGGTAGATCGGCACGAATGCCTAGGGTCGCCACGCATTGCGCGACGTCGCGACCGCTACGCTTTGGCCGTGAACGATCGATCGGGGGTTGCGGATCCGGCGGAGCAGCCCGTCACCACGCCGAACATCCGACTCGAATCCGGCTCGGACCGCTCGCCGCGTCTATCGATGTCGAACCCGCAGGTGCGCTGGCTGCTGATCGCCGTGGGCCTGTTCGTCATCTCGGCCGCCGTCTCGCTGCTGGTGCACTGGTGGAGCGGGTACATCGATCTGCAGGTCTATCGCAACGGCGCTCGGGTCTGGCTCGACGACGGCGAGTTGTACGGTCCGATGCCGCCGGTCGAGGGGATCGGACTGCCGTTCACCTATCCCCCGCTTGCCGCCCTGTTCTTCGCACCGCTCGCGCTGATGCCGCTGGTGCTGGCCGAGGTGCTGGTGACCGCCACCTCGGTGCTCAGCCTCGGCATCACGCTGTGGCTGGTGCTCACGCGCCTGCGCCCGACCCTCGAGCGGCAGACCATGCTGGCGCTTGTCATCGGCGCGGTCGCGGTGGCGCAGATGTTCGAACCGACTCGGGCGACCTTCGGCTTCGGTCAGATCAATCTGGTGCTGATGGCCGCGATCACCATGGATTGCCTTGTCCGCAAACCGATCTGGCCGCGCGGCATGCTGATCGGGATCGCGGTGTCGGTGAAATTGATCCCGGCCGGATATCTGCTCTACTTCCTGCTACGCCGGGATTGGAAGGCGGCGAGCACGCTGATCGTGTCTGCGGTCGCGGCGATCGGACTCGGATTCCTGCTGTTCCCCAGTGATTCGGCGGAATACTGGTTCCACACGCTGTTCGATACCGGCCGCATCGGCCCGCCCTACTTCGCGGGCAATCAGTCCATCAAGGGGATGGCCTTCCGCCTGGGCGTCTCCGATTCGCTGGCGACGCTGATCTGGATCACGGTGTCGCTGATCGCGATCGCCCTCGCGGCGGTGTGGATGCACCGGCTGATCCGCGCCGACCAGCAGGTGGCCGCACTGATGGTCAACGCGGCCGCGGTGCTGCTGGTCTCGCCGGTCTCCTGGTCGCATCACTGGGTGTGGATCGCCCCCACCCTGCTCGTCGCAGCCGACGCCATCGCCCGCGGCACCCGCAACCGGTGGTTCATCGGCACCGTCGCCGCCTGCACTCTGCTGTTCCTGATCGGCCCGCAATGGCTGCTGCCGCATTCGAAGGACCTCGAACTCGGCTGGGCCTGGTGGCAGCAGATCATCGGCAGCAGTTACGTCTGGACGACGCTCGTGGTGTTCGTCATCGCGGTCGCGAAATACCACCCGAGCACCGCGGACAGCCGGGAGACGGTCGACGCCTAGCGGCGGCACCCGCGCCGTACGAACAATCGGCGCGGGTCATCGAGCACTGTCACCACCACGGCCGCCGTTGTCGGTTTCGCCCGTGCTTGCACCGAACGACTTCCGGCAGCTGGTAGGCCGAATGAACTACCGGCCGACCGGCGCGGGGGTCAGGAAGGCGGCCAGCGCGGCGGCATAGGCCGCAACATCCGCTGCGCCCATCAGTTCCCGCGCCGAATGCATTGCCAGCTGGGGTGCGCCGACATCGACGGTCGGCATGCCGGTGCGGGCCGCGGTCATCGGACCGATCGTCGAACCGCACGGCAGATCGGCGCGGTGCACGTAGCGCTGCAGGGGCACATTCGCCTGTGCGCAGGCCAATGCGAATGCGCCAGCGCCGGTCGCGTCGGTGGCGTAGCGCAGGTTCTGGTTGACCTTGAGCACCGGACCACCATTGACCTCGATGCGGTGCGCGGGCTCGTGCCGGTCCGGGTAGTTGGGGTGCGTGGCATGCGCCATATCGCCGGAGGCACAGACGGATCCGGCCAGGGCGGCCAGGTATTCGGCGCGACCGCCGCCACGCGAGAGCACAATGCGCTCCAGCACCGTCGGCAGCAGATCGGACTGCGCGCCCCGATCGGACTGGCTGCCGACCTCCTCATGGTCGAACATCGCCAGCACCGGAATGGCCGCGCCGGGTTCCGCGATCGCCGCGAGAAAGGCGTGCAGTCCCGCGTAGCAGGTGCCCTGATTGTCCAGGCGCGGTGCGCTCACCAGATCGCCGTCACGTCCGACCAGACGGCTCGGCGCCAGGTCATGGGTCATCAGCTCCCAGCCGAGCACGTCGGCGGGATCGACCTGCGCGCGTTCGGCGACGAATTCCAGGAACGAGCGCGGCTGCGCGCCGATACCCCAGATCGCGTTGACGTGGCGCTGCGGATCCAGGGTGATGCCGCGACGATCCTCGGCGAGGTGGATCGCGAGCTGCGGCACCCGCAGGATCGGTTCATCGATGCGAACCAGGCTGTCGCGCACCGCATTTCCATCGCGCACGCTGAGCCGCCCCGAGATGCCGAGCTCGCGGTCCAGCCATGAGTTCAGCCAGGCGCCGCCATAGGGTTCCAACCCGACCAGCTGCCAACCGACCGATGCCAGATCCGGATGCTGCTTCACCCGCAGATTCGGGCTATCGGTATGCGCGCCGACCACCCGGAACGGCGTCACCCCGGACGCATCGGCCGTCGCCCAGGCGACCAGCGAACCGCCGCGCACGACGTAGTGTCGGCTCGGCCCGTCCGTTGGCCACGGCTCCGATTCCGCGAGCGGGGTGAAGCCATGCGCCTCCAGCTCCCGCGCGACCGTCCGACAGACATGGAAGGGCGAGGGCGAGTCATCGATGAAGGCACACAGACCGGCGGCCGTGGCAGCGGTAGCGGAAACGGGCATGCCTGCGATCCTAAGCAGACGCCGCGGCGAACCCGGAACCGATCGACTCGATTCCCGATCATCCCGGATCCGCTCCTGCGCCTCGAGCGGATCCGGGATAATCGCTCGCCGTGCTGCGCCGCCGCTCGACCGCGCGGATTCTGCAGCCGCACAACGAGTTCCGCGCCCGTCATCACGCAATCGCGCCACACCATTCGTCCGCGCCGACGATCGGCAAGGGCTGAATTCCCTTGGGGCCGTTGCGGACATAGGCGACCTTGCCCGGATCGTACGGTTGCGTGTCAGCCGCGAGCGCGATAGAGCCGCGCGATCTTCGATCCGCACGGCGTGTGATGCGGTGGATGCTCCTCGTTCCAATCGTCCCCCGACAACACGGCCCCAACCTCACTGCTGCCGCATGCCCCGGCGAAGACCCTAACTGTCACACGAGGAATCACTGTCGCAGTGGAGTACCACTCCCATGGTCGAATATCAGGGCAGCACAATGCGGCCCACATCCGGTGGCCGAGTGCGAGGTCGCCGATCGCATCGGACTAATTCCGGAACCCGACCGAAGGAACGACATTCCGCTCGTCCATACATACGGAACCGAGCGCTCGGAACGTTTCACCGGATTATTCATCCGACGATTAAGGCTGACCTTACTCCGAGAACTACTCGGCGGAAACGAGTTCTAGTAAACGCATCAGCTCGGCATAACGGCGCGCACCGATACGCGAGCGCAACTGCTGCTCGGCGCGCATCTCTTCGGCCCGCACCGAATCGACCAGATCCGAACCGAGCCGACTCAGGCCGATCAGGATGCGGCGGCGGTCGTCCTCGGCGGCGACCCGGAAGATCAGACCGCGTTCGGCGAGGGCGTCGGCATGTCTGGTCGCCGACGACGGCGGTAGCTGTGACCTGGCCGCGAGCTCACTCATGGTGACACCGAACTCGGTGGACAGATTCGACAGCATCGACCACTGATCGGCCGTGAGTTGCCTGGCACACAGGGCGGCGTCGAGGTGGTCCAGCCAACGCCGTTCCGCGGCACGCAGCGCACCATGCAGCGTGGAATATCCGCTTACAATGGTCGTCATTATTTCCTGCCTGCCATGAATTTCGCTCGAACCAGAAGAAGAGTACCGAATGTCAGCGTTCGGCGAGGGCCCAGACGGCACGATCGAGATACTGAACATAGTTCCGATGCAGGGACCGGGCGGTATCGTCGCCGCGTCATGCGATGCCGCGATTTCCCTGGCCGTCGATGAGATCAATACTGGCGCAGGATTTCTCGGCCGCGAAATTCGTACTATGAATATCGATGGCGGCCGGAATCCGCGCGAAGTCGCCGACGAGGTTTCGGCGCTGCTCGCCACCGGAATGGTGCATGCGATCACCGGCTGGCATACCTCCGCGGTGCGGCTGGCGGTGGCACGCGCCAATGCCAGCCGGGTGCCGTATCTGTTCGCGACCGGACATGAGGGCCTCACCAATGAGCGCCCCGGGGTGCTGATGCTCGGAGAGCATCCGGCGGGCCAGACCCTGCCCGCGGTGCACTGGCTCGCGCGCGAATACGGCGTGCGGCGCTGGGCGATCATCGGCAACGACTACATCTGGCCGCGCGAATCGGCAAAGGCGGTGCGCCGCAGTCTGCCCGATCCGAGTGCCATCGTGCTGGAGCGGTTCGTGCCGCTCGGCGCACCGGATTTCGGCGACTTCCTGCGCCATCCCGCGCTGGACGAAGCCGATGCCGTCATCATCCTGATGGTCGGCGCGGACGTCTCCCGCTTCAATAGGCAGTTCGCCGCGACCGGGCGCGCCGACACGCTGCTGCGCATCAGCCCGGCCGCCGACGAGAACGTGCTGCTGGCGGGCGGCCCCGACGCCAATCACAACTTCTATGTGGCATCGAGCTTCTTCGTCGACCCACGCACCAGCGACGGACGCGACCGGCTGGCCCGCTACCGCCGACTACACGGCGCCTTCGCGCCCGCGCTGACCAGCTTCAGCAATATGAGCTACGAGGCGATCCACACGCTGCGCGCCATCGCCGAGACGGTCGGATCACTACATGTGCCAGCGGTGCACGCGGCGCTCGATGCGGGCGTACTGCTCGAAACACCCGGTGGCACTAGGAGATTCCTCGGGAACCAGGCCCAACAGCACGGCTATATCGCGGTGGCCGACGGCGTCGATTTCGACATCATCGCCCGGATCACCTGACGCGGTAACCACCGCAGAGCAGTATTTCGAGCGATCGTTCGCGGCCGACCGGCCGGAGCGCGGGTGCGAGTCTCGGCCGCGCAGCCACCAGCTGCCCGACCGTCACTCACATCAAATCGCTACCCGATGGGGCCGTTCGGGGCGGCGAACACGCCGCACCGTCCGACGGCTCGCGTCGGATCTAAGAGGCGGCGACCAGGGTATCGAGCACCGAAAGGAACAGACCGAGGCCGTCATCGCTCGGACCGGTCAGCGCTTCGGTGGCGTGTTCCGGATGCGGCATCAACCCGACGATCCGGCCGTCGGCCGAGGCGATGCCCGCGATATCGCGCTGCGAGCCGTTCGGATTGTCACCGGCGTAGCGGAATACCACCCGCCCCTCGCCCTCGAGTTCGTCGAGCACCTGGTCGGAGGCCTGGTAGCGCCCCTCGGCGTTCTTGATCGGGATGAGGATCTGGGCGCCGGGCTCGAAACGCGAGGTCCACGCCGTATTCGCGGATTCGACGCGCAGCCATTCATCGCGACAGACGAAGTGCAGGCCCTCATTGCGAGTCAGTGCGCCGGGCAGCAGACCGGCTTCGCACAGCACCTGGAATCCATTGCAGATGCCGAGCACCGGCAGACCCTTGCCCGCGGCCTTGACGACCTCGCCCATCACCGGCGCGAACCGGGCGATGGCACCGGCGCGCAGGTAGTCGCCATAGGAGAAGCCGCCGGGCACGACCACCGCGTCGACCTGCTTCAGGTCGGCATCGGCATGCCACAGGCTGACCGCCTCCGCGCCCGCCAGTTTGACCGCCCTGGCGGCGTCGACATCGTCGAGCGTGCCAGGAAACGTAATGACCCCGATGCGAGCGGTCATGACTGCGCCTCGCTGACGCTCGGTTCCGTCATGCCCGCAAGGGCGGCTTTGTTTGTGATTCGCACGGCTGTGTCTATTGTTCGCTCGCTACGCTCGCTCATGCCGAGACCCGCACGACCTTCCAGTCCTCGATCACGGTGTTGGCGAGCAGCGCCTCAGCGATCTGTTCGAGCTCCGCGTCGCTGACACTGTCGTCGACATCGAGTTCGAATCGCTTGCCCTGCCGCACATCCGACACTCCGGCGAATCCCAGGCGCGGGAGTGCACCGGCGATGGCCTGCCCCTGCGGATCCAGGATCTCGGCCTTCGGCATCACCTCGACCACGACTCGTGCCACGCGTTGCTCCTCAGGTGGTGTTGGGGTTATCTGAGCAGCGTAGTTGTCCAGGTTGTCCGAGCTACGGCCGGGGTCGCGTCAAATAGCATGGCCCCATGCGCATAGCCCACTTCGGCCACTCCTGCGTCCTCGTCGAGTTGCACGGCAAGAAGGTGCTGTTCGATCCGGGTACCTTCTCGCACGGCTTCGAGGGCATTACCGGCCTGGACGCCATCGCGGTGACCCATCAGCACCCCGACCATATCGATCCGAACCGGATCCAGGCGCTACTCGACAACAATCCGAACGCGCGCCTGTTCAGCGATCCACAGACCGCACAACTGCGCGAAGAACCATGGGAACCGGTACACGCGGGCAACGTGATCACCCTCGGCGACCTCCAGATCACCGGAGGCGGTGGCAGACATGCCGTGATCCACCCGGAAATCCCGGTCATCGATAACACCGTCTTCCAACTCGGCACCCCGGACGATCCCGCACAACTCGTCCACCCCGGCGACTCCCTGTGGGTACCCCCCGTCCCGGTCGGCGTCCTCGCCATCCCCGCCTCCGCCCCATGGATGCGCATCAGCGAAGCCGTCGACTACCTACGCGCCGTCAGCCCCCGCACCGCCTTCCCCATCCACTTCGGCATCATCCACCCCGACGCCCAACCCATCTACTTCACCCGCCTATCCGAAATGCGCCCCACCGAAACAGAATTCACCGTCATCCCTCCCGAAACCCAAAAGGACCTCTAGCCCCAGAGCTGGACATCTGATGACCATGCGCTCATGCGGGTAAACGTCGTTGAAGGTGCCCGCATGAGTGCATGGATCGAGTGACCAGCCCGGGGGGTTAGGGGTGTTGTTCGGCGTAGGTTGTGAGGAAGAGGGCTTCGGCTAGGGCGATGTGTTCGATTTCGGTGGGATCGACGCTTTCGTTGGGGGCGTGGATGAGGCATTTCGGTTCTTCGACGCCGAGGAGCATGATCTCCGCATTGGGGTAGGTATCGGCGAAGACGTTGCACAGGGGGATCGAGCCGCCCTGGCCCTGGGTGGTTGTTGCCCTGCCGTAGGACACGCTCAGGGCGGCGTCCATCGCGGTGCGCGCGGGGCCGCCGCTCGCGGATCGGAACGGTGCGCCGATCGATTCGGTCTCCACGGTGAGCTCAGCCCGCCACGGGGTGTGTGCGTGCAGATGTGCGGTCAGCAGTTTCAATGCCTGGTTCGGATCGGTGCCCGGGGGAATGCGCAGGTTGAGGCGGGCGCGTGCGGCGGGCTGGACGGCCGCCGATGAGCCGACCACGTTCGGCGCATCGATGCCGAGCACCGTCAAAGCCGGACGCGCCCAGAGCATATCGGCGACGGTGCCGTCACCGGTGAGTTCGACGCCGCCGAGTACGCCAGCGTCGGTACGGAATTGGGTCTCCGGGTACTGCACGCCCGGCCAGCGCTGATCATTGGGCAGACCGGCAACCGTAGTGTTGCCGTGCTCGTCGTGCAGCGATGCGAGCAGGTGGACGAGGGCGGTGAGCGCATCCGGAGCGGGACCGCCGAACATGCCCGAATGCATCGCCCCTGCGAGGGTTTCGACAGTGACGATGACATTGACGCTGCCGCGCAATGTCTCGGTGAAGGTCGGCACCCCGACGGCGAAATTCCCGCTGTCGCAGACCAGGATCGCATCGGCGCGCAGTAGCTCCGGATTGGCCTCGACGAATCGTTCCAGTCCGCCGGTGCCCTGTTCCTCGGAGCCCTCGGCGACCAGCGTCACCCCCAGCGGCAGATCCGCACCGAGCGCCCGCAGCGCGGTCAGGTGCATCACGATATTGCCCTTGCAGTCCGCGCTGCCACGTCCGTACCAGCGACCGTCCTTCTCGGTCAGCTCCCACGGCGGGGTGCGCCAGGCACCGTCATCCAATGGCGGCTGAACGTCGTAGTGGCAGTACAGCAATACCGTCGGCGCGCCTTCGGGCGCGGGACGCGAGGCAATGACCGCCTTACTGCCGTCGGGTGTTTCGTGCAGACCCACCTTTGTCAGTCCGGCCGCGGCGAACACATCGGCCACCCACTGCGCGGTCCGGTCGCATTCCTCGGCAGGAAACTGCCGCGAATCGGCCACCGATTTGAACGAAACCAGTTGGGTGAGATCGATTTTCGCCTGCGGCATCAGGGCGGCCACCCGCGCGCGCAGGGCGGCGGTACGGGGATCGTCGGAAGTCATGCCAGCGCCTCACTTGGTCGTATCGTCGTTCGAAACCATTCAGAACACCGAGAATCCGCTCATGCGTGCGGAGTTCTCCATGCAACCGCACCCGAACCGAATTGCCCGCCGCGGCCAGCCAGGCCCCGGGCAACCCCGCACCGATCCGGGACGACGGCCGAAATGCCACCGCCGACACCACTCTTACACGCCGACCCGATCCGATACGCGCATTCCCGCGCCGCGTCATAGGTGCCGCACGTGGTCGTCAACGCGATGGTGTGCCCGGGAATTGCCAGCAAATCGAGGACCGTGCGCGCCCAGACGTGCCGCATGGCGGGCGGACCCACCTGCGCCAGTTGCTCACCGGAGCTATCAATCGAGCACTGCCTCGAGTAATGGTTCAGCGTCAACTCCGGTGGATTGCGCAGATTGCCCGAAGCTGGCTCCACATCTCGGAGTCCCCGCGCCCGAGCACGAGCAAAAACGTTGGATTTCTCCGGATGACGAAGGGCGTCTCGGCGTCCCCGGCGCCGATGTGGGATTTCGCAGCGGACATCACTTGCTCTGTGACATGCTGATAGTTCAAATGCCGAGGTTCAAATAACTAGCTTGAATATGGTCTCGATGAATGCATAAGTGACACAGCCAGTTTCGAGCGCCACGGAACTGGTATCAGTCGTTTGATGGTAATTGCTGCGAGTGCGCTGGAGGCAAGATGGCGGCTAAACCGGAATCCGACGACCTATTCGCGATGCCTGCATTGGACCGGACCGCACCCAAAAGCAGATTCCCGGGTCCCGAGCTACTTCCCGACGTCGCCTATGAGATCGTGCACGACGAACTGATGCTCGACGGCGTCTCCCGGATGAACCTGGCGACCTTCTGCACCACCTGGATCGAACCCAAGGCACTGATGCTGATGGCCGAATCCATCGACAAGAACATCGTCGACAAGGACGAGTACCCGCAGACGGCGGAGTTGGAGCGGCGCTGCGTGCGGATGGTGGCCGATCTGTGGCACTGTCCCGATCCGTCGACCACGCTCGGCACCTCCACCACCGGATCGAGTGAGGCCGCGATGCTCGGCGGCCTGGCCGCGAAGTTCCGCTGGCGCAAGCGCGGCGGCACCGGCACGCCGAATTTCGTCTGCGGTCCGGTACAGGTGTGCTGGGAGAAATTCGCGCGCTACTTCGATGTGGAGATCCGCCAGATCCCGCTGCGCGGCGATCGGCTCACCATGCATCCCGACGATGTGGCCGCGCACTGTGACGACCGGACCATCATGGTGGTGCCGACCTTCGGCCAGACCTTCACCGGACTGTTCGAAGATGTCGCGGGGATCAGCAAGGCCCTCGACCAGCTACAGGCGGTCAGCGGCCTGGACATTCCGATCCATGTCGACGCCGCCAGCGGCGGCTTCCTCGCACCGTTCACCGCACCCGATCTGATCTGGGATTTCCGCCTGCCGCGGGTCAAGTCGATCAATGCCTCCGGCCACAAGACCGGCCTGGCCCCACTCGGCACCGGCTGGGCGATCTGGCGCGAGGCCGCCGATCTGCCTGCGGAACTGATCTTCGATGTGGACTACCTCGGCGGCAGCATGCCCACCTTCAATCTCAACTTCTCCCGTCCCGGCGGACAGGTGGTCGCGCAGTACTACCACTTCATCCGCCTCGGCCGCACCGGCTACACCCGGCTGCAGTCGGCGATCTACCACGTCGCCCAGTACCTGGCCGACGGCCTGACGCGGCTGGGGCAGTTCGAGATAATCCATGGCGGCAATCCGCATCATGGCATCACCGCGGTGTCGTGGCGGCTGCGCGGGGAACCCGGTTGCAACCTCTACGACCTCTCCGATCGGCTCCGCACCCGCGGCTGGCTGATCGCCGCGTACCCACTGTCCCCCAACCGCCAGGACGAGACCGTCATGCGTGCGGTGATCCGGCACGGATTCAGCCACGACATGGCGGATCTGCTGCTCGCGGATATTGTGCGCTGCCTCGAACAATTGGCGAAGCATCCGCTGACGACCTCGCTCACCCGCGCCGAAGCAGGCGGTTTCACCCACAACGCCACCCCGGCCGTACCGACCGTAAATCCCACCGAAGACGCTGCGGCAGAGCCGAAGTCGTGACCACCACGACCGAACCGCGAAGCCGCTGACCCGGTACGCGTGGCCCCGCACCGGGCCGCGCGCCGCCGCCCGGTCACGCCATTACGGGCGGCGGCGCCCGTCGTGCGGCGGTGCCAACCACACCCCCCACACGGCTTGTGCCGATCAAGCCGCCCTGGCGGCGGTGAACGGCTCCCAGCGGTACACCTCGCTGGTCGCGCCGTGGAACAGCGCGAGATCCACGGCATCGAGCACGGCCTGACGCGGACCGGAGCGGCCCAGTTGCGCGGCGGAAACGGCCAGCCGCAGCACACCACCGCGGCGCGCGGTCCGGGCCGCGCCCAGTACCAGTGCGCGACACCACCACGGCTCGGCGCGGAAGCCCTCGCCGATGCCGTAGACGCGCGCCTTCTGCGCCACATTCCGTTCGAGATCCAGGATCGAGGTCAGACCGAGCGCGAGCCGGAAACCGACCTCCGGCAGCGCCTCGATCGCGCCGGCGGAGGCGTCCCAGCGCGGGGCGGCGAAGAGCCGGGTGCGCAGTTCCACCTGTTCCAGCACCCGATCCGCGGCGGTGAGCCGCAGCCACGCCTCGTGCCGCGGCAGCGCGGCGAATTCGGCTCTGCGGCGTTTGGTGGCCGCCTGGTCATAGCCGTGCAGCACGATCGCATCACCGCGGGCCCGGCGCCCGCGCAGCCAGGACTGCGTCGCCGCATCCTCGACCAACCGGTACCCGCCCTTGAGCCGGGGCGCCACCAGCAGCGAGAGGCGCACATCGCGGCGGTCCATCTCGGCCGCGAATTCGATTGCCGCGTCCCGCGTGGTGTCCCGGATCCCGGAGATCGACACGATCAGCTCAGCGTTCATGACCCCACGGTGCCAGCCACAGGTGTACTCGGCGTGCAGGGCGGATGACCCGCCGACGAACACTCCGCCACACCAGCGTCGCGTGACCCCCGCCACACCGGCGCTCTCCCTTGTCGGCCTCGAACTACTCGAGACCCGGCGTCCCTTGGGGCGGTCACCAGCTGTAGGGGCCGAATCGCCCCCGGCCGGGCCTACCGACCGCGCTCCCCGGCCGCTACGCCTCCGCGAGGCCGAGGGCGTCCAGGACCCAGGCGTATTCGAACGCGACTTCCTTCCACTTCTCATAGCGGCCGCTGACGCCGCCGTGGCCCGCACTCATTTCGGTCTTGAGCAGCAGCGGTGCGTCGCCGGTCTTGGTCGCGCGCAGTTTGGCGACCCATTTGGCGGGTTCGACATAGAGGACGCGGGTGTCGTTGATGCTGGTAATGGCCAGAATCGCCGGATAGTCCTTGGCCTCGATGTTCTCGTAGGGGGCGTAGGACTTCATGTAGTCGTAGACGTCCTTGTCCGCCAACGGGTTACCCCACTCGTCCCATTCGATGACGGTCAGCGGCAGCGATGGGTCCAGGATCGAGGTGAGCGGGTCGACGAAGGGCACATTGGCCACAATGCCCTTGAACAGTTCGGGCGCCAGATTCGCCACCGCGCCCATCAGCAGACCGCCCGCACTGCCGCCGTCGGCGACCAGCCGGTCCGGCGAGGCGGCGCCGGTATCGATGAGATGCCTTGCGCAGGAGACGAAATCGGTGAAGGTGTTCTTTTTGGTGAGTGTCTTGCCGTGCTCGTACCAGAGCCGTCCCATCTCCCCGCCACCGCGCACATGCGCGACCGCGAAGACCATGCCGCGATCGAGCAGCGACAGCCGCGACACCGAGAAGGACGGATCCATACTGGCTTCGTAGGAGCCATATCCGTACAGCAGTAGCGGTTTCGGCCCCTCGGGGAGGTTCTTCCTGCGCACCAGCGAGATCGGGATCCGGGTGCCGTCCGCGGCGACCGCCCAATCCCGGTGCTGCTCATAGTCGTTGGCGTCGAAGCCGCCGAGCACCGGCTGCTCCTTGCGCAGCAGCAGCTCACCGGTCGCTGGCACATAGTCGAAGACCCGCATGGGCGTGATGAACGAGGTGATCCCGATGCGCAGCGTCGGCTGCTCCCACTCCGGGTTGGCGCCAGGTCCGACCGCGAACAGTTCCAGATCGAATTCGAGTTCGCGCCGCTCGCCATAGCCGGATTCGGTCAGCGGCCAAATGGCGACCCGGGGCAGGGCTTCGCGCCGGTAGCTCAGCACCAGATGGCTGGCGAACGGGTCGATATCCTCGAGCCGCACATCGTCGCGATGTCCGATCAGCAGCGTCATATTCGACGGATCCGCTACCGGGGCCTCGGCGAGCACGAAGTTCTCCGCCTTCACCCCGTCCACGACATCGTTGTGCAGGATCAGGAAGCGGTCCTCGCCGCCGACCACCGCATGTTCGGCGGAGTATTCGACACCCTCGCGTCGCGGCAGAATGACCCGGAATTCCCCCTCCGGATTATCGGATTCGAGCACCAGACCCTCGGTGGTGATCTTGGAGCCGACCCAGATCATCAGGTACTTCTCCGAGCGGGTCGCGCCGATGCTCACCCAGTAGCGCTCGTCGGGCTCGTGGAAGACCTTGACGTCATCGGCCTCCGGCGTGCCGAGCCGGTGCCGCCAGACGGTATCGGGCCGCCAGGATTCGTCGACGGTCTGGTAGAAGACGTGCGTACCGTCCAGCGACCAGGTCGCGCCGGGCGCGGTACCGGCGATCTGGTCGGCGAGCACCTCACCGGTGCGCAGATCTTTGAATCGCAGCAGGTAGCGCTCGTCACCGCTGGTGTCGACGGAGTATGCGAGCAAATTGCCATCGTGGCTGATCGAGAACGCGCCGAGTGAGAAGAAGTCGTGGCCGTCGGCGAGTTCATTGCTGTCGAGCAGCACCTGCTCACCGGGGATCTCGGAATCGACCTCGAGCCGCGGCGGAGTCCAGGCATCGATTCCTTCGGCTGTATCTATCGCGGCGCTCGCGGGGCGCTCCGTGGTTACGCTCGCTGCCTCCTCCGCGCCCGTCGCTCCCGCCGGGGCAACGATGGGACAGCGGCAGTGCACGCCGTACTGTTTCCCCTCGAAGCTGCGCGAGTAGTACCAGAACTCGCCCATCCGGGTCGGCACCGACAGGTCGGTCTCCTGGGTGCGCGCCTTGATCTCGTCGAAGATCTTGTCCCGCAGCCCGCCGAGATGCCTGGTCTGCGCGTCGGTGTAGGCGTTCTCCGCCTCCAGGTAGGCGATGACCTCAGTACTGTCCTTATCGCGGAGCCATTCGTACTCGTCGATGAAGACGTCGCCGTGATGCACCCGCTCGGTGGGCACCGTCTTGGCGATCGGGGCCGCCACCACCGCCGATCCATTGCCGGAGCTGGTAATCGTTCCACTGTCGAGAGCCATGCGCTCCACCCTACTGTTCCGATGCCGCCCCGCCCGCCGAGCTGATGATCTCGTCGAGTACCGCACCGGCCCGGTGCACCCTCCAGGGCCTGTGCTTGCGCTCGTGCATGAGTTTGTCGACGAGGAATGGGGTGGCGGTGACATTCGGGCTGCCGTCGGTGTCATTTGTGCACGGCAGCAGCTGGGCGATGGTGTCACTGGCCTGGCCAGTGGCGAACATCTGCTGGATCCAGATGACGAGGTCGATCGCCGATTCAGCGACTATCCCCGCTGGGAAGCGAGCGTGGCGCGGTACGCCTGAGAAATCGGGGTACGCCCGAGAATCGGCGCGCTCTCGAGAATGCGGTTGCCCGGCCGCGAATCCCAGTAGGCTCGCGGCCATGCGTGCCGCAATCGCAGTTCGTCTGCTGTCCGTGGCGGGGATGGTTTTCGCTGCGGCCGGAATCGGTGCGCTCGCACCGGCTTCCGCATGTGCCTGCGGCGGGGTGGCCAATCCGCCCGGTCGCCCGGCCTCGGTGGGCGAGGAGACGGCGCTGGTGGGCTGGGACGGGCGCCGCGAGACGGTGCTCATGCGACTTGCCCTCGAATCGGGCACCGACCAGGCGGCGCTGATCGTGCCGACACCGAAACCGGCCACCGTCGCGGGCGGCGATGCGGCGACCTTCACCGAGCTGCGGAATCTCACCGCGCCCAGAATCGTCACGGAGCGTCGGTGGTTCTCGCGGTCGTCTCGAGGCAGCGCCGGCGAGGGGGCGACGAGCGCCGCGGGCGGCGGCCCCACCATCCTCGACCGCATCCAGCTCGGTCCGCTGGAGGCGACCACCCTGTCCGGCGGCAGCCTGGACGGCATTCGAAAGTGGCTGAGCGACAACGGCTACGAAATGCGTCCCGAAGTGATCGGCACCCTCGATCCATATCTGCGCGAGGGCTGGTCATTCGTCGCGATGCGCCTCACCAGCACCAAACCGCTGGACGGCGCATTGGATCCGGTACGCCTGACCTTCGATTCGGACCGATTCGTCTACCCGATGCGCATGTCGAGCGCCGCGAAACAGGCCCAATACGTACATCTTTACGCACTGGGCGAGCACCGTTTGCGACGCACCGACCCAGACGCCACCACCCAGACGGTATCCGTCGACTTCGCGGGCCGAGTCACCACCACAGATCCCGAACTAACCCAACTGACCACGAACGCCCACAACTACCTGACCGAACTCCGAATTTCGATCGACCACCCCGCAGATATCCACTCCGACTTCACCTTCGAGCCCGACACCACCGACGCACAGATCTACCAAACCATCCACCGAACCGAACCCGTCGAACTCTTCGCCCTCCCCGCAGGCCTAGTCATCCTCGGCGCCGCATCCCTGGCCGCCCTAGCCGTCCTACTCGCCATCATCCGCATCCTCCGCACCTAAAACCTCCCAAATCGACGAGAATGCGCTGGTGCAGGTGCCTTCTCGACGTTTACCTGCATGAGCGCATGGTGATCGCTCGTCCAGGAGGGAGGGGGAGGTTGTTGTCGGGGCGGGGCGGTCTCCGGTGCGGAGCAGCATTGGTGCGCTGGGACGGGCTGCTGCGGTGGCCAGTGCCCGAGTGGGGGCCGTCACCACGACTTCCCAGGCAGCATCCGGTACCCAACACCCGAGCTGGGCTATCAGGATGGCTTACCGGAAGGGAGGGGTCAGGCGCCGATGGCGGGGGCGATGGTGGGCCAGGAGGTGTGGAGGGTGTCCTGCCAGTAGGACCAGGAGTGGGTTCCGGTGGGGCTGTAGTCGATTTGGGCGGGGATGTTCAGGGTGCGCAGGCGCTGTTCGAATTCGATGACACAGGTGTTGACGCCTACCTCGACGGGGCCGCCGAGGACAATGTTCTCGGCCAGTTGGGGTTTGACCTCGGCCTCGTGCGGGCCGGGGATACCGGAGCCGGTGGAGAGGTAGATCGTCTTGCCGCGCAGGCGATCCGCGAGCGCGGCGGCATCGTGTTCGGCCCAGGCGGGGCTGCCGGGAGCACCCCACATGTTCACCGGATTGCCGCCGCGGTTGGCGATGGAGAACATGACCGCCCCCGTGGCGAGGCTGGTGTCCGGGCAGGAGCTGTAACCCGCGACCGCCCGGTACATTTCGGGATGGCGGACGGCGAGGATGAAGGCCGCATTGCCGCCCATGGAGAGTCCGCCGATGGCATTGATGCCATTGCCGTAGTGCGCATCGATGATCGGCGGCAGTTCCTCGGTCAGGAACGTCTCCCATTTGTAGCGGCCGAATTTGGGATCATCCTGCTGCCAATCGGTGTAGTAGCTGGCCTGGCCGCCGACGGGCAGCACGACATTCACATTCTTACGCGCGAAGAATGCCTCGGCGTCGGTGGCATTGGTCCAGGTGCTCTGGTTGATGCCCGGATCGAGACCGTCGAGCAGGTAGAAGGTCGGGTGTGCGCCGCCGGCCGCCGGGTGCAGGACCTGGACCTGGATGATCCGTCCCATCGATGGCGATTCGATGGAGATCGCCGAGCGCGTGGGGCTCAGCTCATCGATCCGATCGACCCGTGCGGCCGATGCCGTCGCGGGGTCGACGACCATGGGGCCCACTGAAGCAATCGCAAAGGCCAGCACCGCAATGGCTATCCGGGTTAGCCGCATGTCCCCACCTCCATCACCGCATGACAATGGCCATCAACGTAACTCACGCCGAGACGTTGGGGAAGATATTCGAAATCCCCGCGTTTCCACGGCAAACTGTCCGGTAGGTAACAACTTTCACGCCGACACCGGCGGTCACAGCAGTCTCCGCTACGGCTCAGCGATCGAGCGCGCCGCGGATCGAGTTCGCCAGATAATCCAGGTCGGCACGGCGCGGACTGGTCGGCCGCCCACGTAACCCGAATCCGTCACCCGGCGTCCGCGGAATGACATGCAGGTGCACATGAAATACCTCCTGACCAGCGGTCACCCCGTCGGCCAGGAAGAAGTTGACTCCATCACACCCCACCTCGCTGGCCCGCAGCGCCCCCGCCAATTTCTGCCCGACCTGGCACAACTTCCCCCCGACCGCCGGATCCAATTCCGCAAGACTGCGCGCCGCCAGTTGATCCCTGGGATTCTCCAGACTGCCGAGTATGCCGAGGCGGTACTACGCAGGGTGACCGAGTTCTATCGGATACCCAACGACGTAGACCAAGGCGTATCGAAACGGCTCGAGCAGCAAAAGGTGCTGTATCACGGTGATCATCGGTTTCATATCCTGATCGCCGAACAGTCGTTGTCTACGACCGTGGGGACCGCCGAGGTCATGACTGGTCAGCTAGACCGGCTCCTAGCTGTTATGGGGCTTCCGCGGATGCTGTTCGGCGTGGTGCCCTCGGGTGCCGAATGGCTCACGCCTGCAACGAACTTCGTAATGTTCGACGATCGTATGGTGTTGGTTGAAGCGATCACCGCAGAGCTGAAGATCACTCAGCCCCGAGAGATTGCGTTGTACGCCCGAGCGTTCGAAACGCTGGCCGGGCAGTCGGTGACCGGCAAAGCTGCCCGTGCGCTGGTCGGGCCGCGCTGGACCGATGGCGTCACAAGCCCCCGGAATGATGAACCGGGGTCATCGGCTTGATTACCCGTACACGATGGCCAGGATGTTCGTCTACCAACGGTTTTCGAGCATCGGGCCGAGGGCGTGCCCGCCGACAAGGTGTAGATGCAGGTGGTAGACCTCCTGACCGCCGTGGCGGTTACAGTTCGAGATCAGCCGGTATCCCTTCTCGGCAATGCCTTCCTGGGCCGCTATCTTCGCTGCGACGGTCAGCATCCGGCCGAGCGCCGGTTCGTGCTCGGGTCGGGCATCGTTCAGCGTCGGGATCAGTTCGTTCGGGACGATCAGCACATGCGTCGGTGCCTGCGGGCGGATGTCCCGGAAGGCAGTCACCAGATCGTCTTGGTAGACGATGTCGGCAGGAGCCTCGTGCCGGACGATCCTCAGAAACGTAGTATCCACGGCGCTACACACTAGAGCCTCTACCAGGATCGCCCGGCCAGCCCGAAGGCCATGGCCCCGCGCCGAGGACCGCTCCAGTGCCCAGTTGTGGCAGCGCCGACAGGCCCCACAAGGCGCAGGGGGACGCCGCACTGGCCGAGTACTCCGGGCCCTCGAGGTGTGCCTGATCAACCACGTAATGCATGGCCCCGACGCCGATCCCGATGACCGCCCGTCGCATTCGCCGAGCCGAGGCGCTCGTCGTGAGCCGTCGAACTCGACGGCTCACGATCCGCCCGTCGTATTCGACGATCCGCCCGTCGTATTCGACGATCCGCCCGTCGTACTCGATCAGCGCATTCGATTGGGACGCCAACACCCGGATTCCGCGTGAACCCGACTCGGCAAACGGAGCAGTTGAGCGTTCTCTCGGGCTACAGGATCGGGGACGGCGTGTAGCGGGCGGCTTCGGGGTACTGATCGACCAGCTTGTGCACCGCCGCCACCACGTCGGAAACCTGCGCTTCGGCGGCACCGACGAAGGCGGACTTATCGGCCAGGGCGGCAGCCAATTCCGCGCGGTCCAAGGGGAAGCGGGAGTCGGCGGCGAGACGGTCCAGCAGATCCGGTTCGCGGCCCTGTTCGCGCATGGCGAGCGCGACGGCCACCGCATGTTCCTTGATGACCTCGTGGGCGGTTTCGCGGCCGACGCCAGCGCGGACCGCGGCCATCAGCATGCGGGTGGTGGCGAGGAACGGCAGGTAACGGTCGAGTTCGCGGGAGACGACGGCGGGGTAGGCACCGAATTCGGCGAGCACGGTGAGGAAGGTTTCCATCATGCCGTCGATGGCGAAGAAGGCGTCCGGGAGCGCGACGCGGCGCACGACCGAACAGAAGACATCGCCCTCATTCCATTGTGCGCCAGCCAATTCGGCGGCCATCGATGCGTAACCGCGCAGCACCACCTGCAGACCGTTGACACGCTCGCAGGAGCGGGTGTTCATCTTGTGCGGCATGGCCGAGCTGCCGACCTGGCCGGGCTGGAAGCCCTCGGTCACCAGTTCATGGCCCGCCATCAGGCGGATGGTGTGCGCGAACGACGATGGACCCGCGCCGACCTGCACGAGGGCCGAGAGGACGTCGTGGTCCAGCGAGCGCGGATACACCTGGCCGACGCTGGTCAGCACATCGGCGAAACCGAGATGCCGCGCGACCTGCTGCTCTAGCGTCGCCAACTTGGCCGGATCGCCGCCGAGCAGGTCCAGCATGTCCTGTGCGGTGCCCATCGGGCCCTTGATGCCGCGCAGCGGGTAGCGGTCGATGAGTTCGCGCAGCCGGGTCAATGCGATCAGCAGTTCGTCGGCGGCGGAGGCGAACCGCTTGCCGAGCGTGGTGGCCTGCGCGGCGACATTGTGCGAACGACCCGCCATCACCAGCGTCTGGTATTCGGCGGCCCGCTGCGCCAACCGGGCCACGATCGCGACACCGTGCGCGTGCACATGTTCGAGCGAGAGCCGGATCTGCAGTTGCTCCACATTCTCGGTGAGATCGCGGCTGGTCATGCCCTTGTGCACATGCTCATGTCCGGCGAGTGCGTTGAATTCCTCGATGCGCGCCTTCACGTCGTGGCGGGTGACCCGCTCGCGCTCGGCGATCGAGGCGAGATCGACCTGGTCGATGACCCGCTCGTAGTCCTCGATGACGCCGGCGGGCAGCGCGATGCCGAGTTCGGACTGCGCCCGCAACACCTCCAGCCACAGGCGCCGCTCGAGCACGATCTTGTGCTCGGGCGACCAGAGATGCACCAACTCGGGGCTGGCATACCGGGTGGCAAGAACGTTAGGGACAAGGCTCACGTCTGGTCAGTCTAGTGACCTGAACCTATCGATCTGCTGCGGCGTCGCGGGCGCGACGATATCGATGACCTCCAGCAACGCACCGCGCGCCATTCGCCTTGGCTCCGGGTCCATTTCGCTCAGCGCCGCGACCACGGCCCCGTCGACCACCGCGACCATCCTGCGCAACTGCTCCGACCGCACCGCCCGATCGGAGCGGCGCAGCACATCGGCGAGCAATTCGTCGAGTTGCGCCCTTAGTCGTAGCTGGACTTCCCGCAGTTCCGGGTGCCGCGCCGAGGCCACCGAACGCTCGTAGCGCGCGATCAGCTGTCCGCGCGCGCCCTCGTCGTGGCCATCCGGCCCCACCAGTAGGTCGAGCACCAGATCGACGGTCGCCTCGGCACCGCGGCGGCGATGACTCACCTCGCCGACCCGGCGGCGCATCGCGTCCAGTTCCGCATGGCCGCTGAACTCGACCGCCCTGGCTATCAGATCATCGAGCGATTCGAAATAGTACGTCGTCGACGCCAGCGGAAGGTCGGCGCGCGTCGCGACCGAGCGATGCCGCACCGCATCGAATCCGCCTTCGAGTAGCAACTCTGCGGCGGCCGCTACCAAAGCCTGGCGACGCCGTTCGCCTTTCGGGGTCGTCGCGGTTATCACCGTGCCATCGTGCCAGTCATCATCAGTTCATCCGTGCGAAATCAGAGAGAGGAAACCAGAGAGTGAAAACCCAGCATCGTTGTTCTACCGTATCTGCGCCCGCCAGGTGAGCAACTATGCAAACTCTTTGGCGGACAGCACGATCAACCACGCAGATAGTGACCGAGCCGAACGAGTGCGGCCTCGATATCCGCGGTGGCACCAGCGAAGGAGAAGCGCACGGTTCGGTGTCCGGCCACGGTGTCGAAGTCGACGCCGGGCGCCAGCGCGACCCCGGTGTGGTCGAGTACCTCGGCACACCACTTGCGCGAATCGTCGGTGAGATGGCCGATATCGGCGTAGGCGTAGAAGGCGCCATCGGCCGGGGCCAGGTCGGTGATACCGAGTTTCGGCAGGCCATCGAGCAGCAGTTGCCGATTGACGGCATAGCGGCGGACATGGCCGTCGAGTTCTTCCTTGGCCTCGGCGCCGAATGCGTGCAGCGCAGCGTACTGCGAGACCGCGGGCGGACATACGGTCATATTGGACGCGAGCCGTTGCAGTGCGGGCCGCAATCCGCTCGGCGCCAGCATCCAGCCCAACCGCCAGCCGGTCATCGAGAAATATTTCGAGACCGATCCGATGACCACCGACGTGCGCGAGGTCTCCCAGGCCGATGAGGTCCGCCCCACGCTGACGCCCTGGTAGGTGATGCCGTGATAGATCTCATCGGAGATCAGCAGGGTGTTGTGCGCATCGCACCAGCGGGCCAGCGCGGCGAGTTCATCCGGGTCGATCATGGTGCCGGTCGGATTGGCCGGGCTGGCCACGATCAGTCCGGCTGGCGGCTCCGGCAACGCCTCGAGCATGGCCACGGTGGGCTGGAATCGGGTTTCGGCACCGCAATCGAGTTCGATGACGCGGCAGCCGAGCGCGGCCAGGGTGTTGCGGTAGGCCGGATATCCCGGCCGGGCCACCACGACGGTATCCCCGGCATCGAATGCGGCCAGGAAGATCAGGGTGAACGCGCCGGAGGATCCGGTCGTCACCACCACATCGTCGGGGTCGACGTTGTATCCGTAGGTATCGCGGTGGTGTTCGGCGATTGCCGCGCGCAGCGGCAGAATGCCGAAAGTCTCTGTGTAACCGAGCAGTTCGGATTCGATCGCCAGCTTTGTCGCACGCAGCACCGGGGCGGGCGCCGGTGTGGACGGCTGCCCGGCCGCCAGCACCAGCACGTCGCCGTGGGTCCTAGCCCGTTCCGCGGCAGCCTTCCAGACATCCATCACGTAAAAAGGTGGAATGGTCGACCGGCGAGATTCTCTGGACACCCGACGTACGGTAGACGGTCCCGTTTCTCGCCGGTTCGCCGATCCTCGGGTTTTGTGTTATCGGGCAGAAATGCGACCGGCCGCGCGGTTCGGCATGTGCCGACCGCGTCGCGCGGGTTATGGTCAGCGCTAATGCTCGACGAGGCGCGCCGCGCGCGGCTGGATCGAATACCGGGGGTGGGTGGCATCGGTGTCATACCGCCTGATTGGCGTGCCAACCTGCGGGAACGGCGCGATTCCGAACTGCGCGCACTGCCCGGACGGGCGCGCGAGGTGCTCGGTGAGTGCAAGGACGGGCTGTTCTGGCTACGCCGACAACCGGCACCCGACCTACGCGCGCTATGGGAGGCACGGCCCCAGCCGGACTATCGCGCGCTCCTGCGCAAACACCGGATCCTGATCGCCGGGGTCACTGCCACCGCCATCTTCGTAGCGGCCGATTCCGCATTCACCTGGCGCCTCACCGATCGCACGCCCGGCCCGGATGCGGCGCAGCGCGTCGCCTTCGCCTATCCCCAGCAGATGCAGTTCACTCCGCCGTCGGTGAAGCGCTATCTGAACGCCATCGCCAATGGCGAACGCATCCGCGAGCAGGAGGTGGTCGCGACCGCGGCCCGCGCCACCCTGGAACGCGCCAAGGCCGAGGCCGCGGCGGCGGTCTCCGGTGAGTACCAGCCATGGATGGCGGGCAGCGCGCCGGCCATCGCCGGTTCGGTGCTGCCCGGCCTCACCGGCATGGTGCTGCCGACGCGCGGCGTCTTCACCTCGGGTTTCGGTTCACGCTGGGGCACCTTCCACAACGGCATCGATATCGCGGGCCCGATCGGAACCCCGATCTACGCCGTCGCCAATGGCACCGTCATCGACGCGGGCCCTGCCCAGGGCTTCGGGCTCTGGGTGCGCATCCGCCACGATGACGGCAGCATCACCGTCTACGGCCATATGTACGACTTCTTTGTATCCGTCGGCGAACGCGTGCCAGCGGGTATGCAGATCGCCCGCATGGGCAACCGCGGCGATTCCACGGGTCCGCATTTGCATTTCGAGGTCATCGTCAACGGGCAGCATGTGGACCCACAGCAGTGGTTGTCGGCGCACGGACTCAGTGTCTAATTTGCAGCGCCTGCGGCGCGGCGTGTTCGCGGCCCCGAATATTCAGCATCGCGTAGCGATTCGATGCGGGGTGGTGGTCGGGCGACGGGTGGGCCTCGCGTCCGAGGTTCGCTCCTGCGGCGTATGTCCGTGACGGGCCACGAAGGGTCGCTCGTAAGACTCCGTGGTGGTCACCAATGCCTGTTGACGCCGTTCAGACCGAAATGCGGTCCTCGACAGCCGCCAGGCCGATGTCGGTGCGGAAGTGGCTGCCCGGCAGCTTGATCGAGGCGATCCGGTCGTAGGCGTTGGCGCGGGCCTCGGCCAGATCCGCACCGGTGCCGACGATGCTCAGCACCCGACCGCCCGCCGAGACCAGGGCTCCGTCCTCGCGCAGTGCGGTGCCCGCGTGCAGCACCGCGGACGTGTCGTCGGCGGTCCCCTCGCCCGCTCCGGTGATCACATCGCCGACGCGGGGCCGACCCGGGTAGTTCTCGGCGGCGATTACGACCGTGACGGCCGCGCCGTCGCGCCAACGCGGTGCGGCGACCCCGGCCAGGGTGCCGGTGGCGGTGGCATTCAGCAATTCGCCGAGCGGACTCTCCAGCAGTGCGAGCACGGCCTGGGTCTCCGGATCGCCGAAGCGGCAATTGAATTCGACGACGGCGGGTCCGGCCGCACCGATCGCCAGACCCGCATACAGCAGACCCGAAAAGCCACAGCCCCGCCGCACCAGTTCCGCGGCGACGGGCTTGACGACATCCTCGACAATCGCGGTGACCGTCGACTCGGGCAACCACGGCAGCGGCGTGTACGCGCCCATACCGCCGGTATTCGGCCCGGTATCGCCGTCGCCGACGCGCTTGTGATCCTGCGCGGGCAGCAACGGCACCACCGTTTCGCCGTCCACCAGGCAGAACAGCGAAACCTCCGGGCCGTCCAGGAAGGATTCCAACAGCACCGGATGGCCCTGCTCGAGCAGTTCGGCACCGTGATCGCGGGCCGCGTGGCGGTCGGCGGTGACGACCACACCCTTGCCCGCGGCGAGCCCGTCGTCCTTGACCACCCAGGTGGGACCGAAGCGATCGAGTGCGGCGTCGAGTTCGGCCGGATTGTCCACGATCTCACTGTGCGCGGTGCGGACCCCGGCGGCGGTCATCACGTCCTTGGCGAAGGCCTTCGAACCCTCGATGCGGGCGGCCGCGGCCGACGGACCGAAACAGGCGATGCCCGCGGCCCGCACCGCATCGGCAACACCGAGCACCAGCGGCACCTCGGGCCCGATCACCACCAGCTCCGCGTCGAGCTCGGTGGCCAGGGCGACAACCGCCTCGGCCGAGCAGGGATCGACCGGCCTGACCTGCGCGTGCTGGGCGATCCCGGCATTGCCCGGCGCAGCGAACAGCGCGGTCACCGCGGGGTCCCGGCGCAGGGCCAGGACGAGGGCATGTTCACGGGCTCCGGAACCGATGACGAGTACGCGCACGGGCAACAGCTTAGGTTGTCGCCAACCATGGCTTTCCCGCCTCCCCGGAACTTTTGCCGGTCGTTGGATACGTCGTAACTTCGGCCGCGCCGTCCCGGCTCGTTCTCGGGGTGGCCGAACAGTTACCCAGGTGTTCACGAAATCAGTCGTCACGTTGACGGCCATCGAGGAGTGTGAGGTGGATCATTGATGAGAGGGGGGTGCACCAGCCGACTCCACCGCGCAAAGGATGTGCTGACGATGGGTCTGATCGATGGACTGATGGGCAATGCCGGGCGGATCGATCCCGGTAGGGCGCAAGAGGAATACGCGAGGCTGATGGGCAACGCCGAACAGGTCTATGCCGCGTATCTGCTTGTCCGCGACGCGATTCTGTTCACCAACCGCCGTCTCATCCTGGTCGACAAGCAGGGTGTCACCGGCCGCAAGGTCAGCTACCACAGCATTCCCTACCGGGCGATCACGCATTTCTCGGTGGAAACCGCCGGCACCTTCGACCTGGATGCCGAACTCTGCATCTGGATCTCCGGCACGCACGAGCCGGTGCAGAAGCGGTTCAACCGCCAGGTCGACATCTACGAGGTGCAGAGCATCCTTTCGCACTACGTCGCCTGACCTGCCGACGCGAAAGTCCTAGGCCGATACGGTCGTTCGGGTCACCACCCGGCCGTACCCGGATCAACAGCAGCTCGAGGAATTGCTCGGGCTGCCAGAACGCCGCGAAGTGGTTGGCCTCGGAGATCAGCGACCCGAGTAGCCTCCGGTGCATGCCTTCCGTTTTCAGCGCGATCATCGCGGGCCAACTGCCGGGTCGATTCGTCTGGGAGGACGACGAATTCGTCGCATTCCTCACCATCGCCCCGGTCACCCAGGGCCACACCCTCGTGGTTCCCCGCAAGGAAATCGACCAGTGGCAGGACATCGACCCCGACACCTTCGCCCGCCTCAACGGTGTCGCACAGAAGATCGGTCAGGCCGTTCGCGAGGCCTGGGACGCGCCGCGCGCGGGCCTGCTCATCGCCGGTCTCGAAGTCCCCCACCTGCATGTCCACGTCTTCCCGGCCTTCACCATGGGCAACTTCGACATCTCCGGCGCCCAGCACAACCCCACCCCGGAATCCCTCGACGAGGCCCAAGCCAAGATCAAGAAAGCCCTCCGCGAACTCGGCTACGGAGCCAACGTCCCCGACTGAGCGCAGTCGAACCGAAAGGGGCCGTCGAACGCGGCCCTATTCCGGTGCGGCAGTTGTGCGTTCGATCCAATCGGCATAGCTGTCGACGCACCATTCGACCGGGGTCGCCGTGACCTCCGGGCTTTCCCACGGATGCAACTCGCACACTCGGGCGGCGAGACGGTCGCGCGCGGTTACCGACGTCTTGAAGCTCACGCGCCATTCCCGGCCCTCACCCAGCTCGCCGAGATGCCAGAACACGGATAGGGCCGGGCCGGTGACCTCGGCACCCGCGGCAAGTCGTGCCACGACCACCGCCCTCGCGATGGCTCTCGCGTCGTCCTCGGTCGGGGTCGTGGTCGTAACCGACCACACTCTCGCCACTGCCATGCGGCCACAGTAGGCGGGCTCCGATGTGGGGCGTGAAGTACGAGCTACAGCAACGGGCGCGCCGTAAGTGGCACGCCCGTAGTGGAGCCCCCTGTCAGGATTGAACTGACGACCTTTCGCTTACAAGGCGAGTGCTCTACCACTGAGCTAAGGAGGCGGACGGTATCTGACTCTGCAAAACGGTGCCAATCATAACTGGGCACGCCAGCTGCGTGACACCGGCTTACGGTGTCACGCAGTGACGGTTCAGCATTCGGCCCCGGCGCAGTATCGAATACCGCAGATCAGGACTGGGCGCCCTGTCGGGCCGCGTCATCGGCGGCCATCGCGTCACGCAGGCTCTTCGGACGCATGTCGGTCCAGTTCTTCTCGACGTACTCGACACACGCGGCGCGGCTGTCTTCACCGAAAACAACTCGCCATCCGGCCGGAACCTCCGCAAAGGCGGGCCACAGCGAATGCTGTTCCTCATCGTTGACCAGAACGAAGAAGCGGCCGTCTTCGTCATCGAAGGGGTTGGTGCTCATTTCACCTCACTGGATACTGGCGCATGTACGGGATAACCCTCGGCGCATCCAAGCGCTGTTAGAGCGCCGGAAGCTCCCAGAGCGTTGTGTCGACCCTAGCAAGGCAGACGTTACGCGTAGGCGGTTACCTCAGGCCGCGAAAAATTCGAGCAGGATCTTGTTCACGGCTTCCGGACGCTCGAGATAACCATAGTGCCCCGCATCAGGAACTTCCAGATAGCGCGCACCGGGAATGGCCTCGGCAACCTCCCTGGACAGATAGGGCGGAATCATCCGATCATCGGCGAACCCGATGGCCAGGCACGGCACCCTGATACCGCGGTAGGCCTGCACCCGGTCGAAATCGTGGTCCATCCGGCGCTGCGCGCGGATACCCGGCGTCACCGGACCGCCGGTGAATTCGAACAGGTCGAGCCAGTCGCGGGCGGCGTTCGGATCTGCCATGGTCGCGGGCGACATATTCATTACCGCGGTCACCGCGGCCTCGTACTTCGCGGGCAACTGGACCCCGCTGGCGTCGAGTTCGTGCTCACCGAGCGAGAGCGTCTTCTGGAACTGGTCGAGACGGCCGTGCGCGGCCATGAATACCGCCTTGCGCACCAGCTCCGGACGCGCCAGCGCGAGTTCCTGAGCCACCCGCGCGCCCATCGAGGTGCCGACCAGCAGCGCGGGGCCCTCGTCGAGCAGTTCGATGAGTCCGGCGGTATCGCCGACCAACTGCTCGAGAGTCATGCCACCGGCCGCCTCAAAGGACGGCTTGATGCCGCGATTGTCGAACGTGCAGACCCGATATCCGGCCTTGACCAGCGCCGGAACCTGATGCAGCTCCCAAACCCGGCCCGGACTCCCGGTACCCATGATCATGACGACGAGCGGCCCAGCACCCCGCACCTCGGTGCCTGCGGCCGGGTCGCCCTTGACCTGGTAGTTGAGCGAAATTCCGTTCACCGTGGCCAGCGGCATATCGTCCCTTTCGTGGAGTTGGTGCTGCGCGTCCACGGTAGTAGGGCCCGACTTCCGCCGCGCGAGCGCCGGGTGCGAGTGCGGACGTGTCCTAGGTCACCGGTATCCGGGTGCGGCGCACTGCTACCAGGTACAGATAACATTGACTATTCGCACGTACGAGCGTACTTAGCCGGGAGGACAAGAAGATGGCCGCGAAGAGCAGCGCGAACGACATCGCGGACGACGATCTGGAACCACTCGCCGACGAAACCGCCCGTCAGGCGCAGCGCGTCGTCGCGGCCTACGCGGAGGATGCCGACGAATGCCGGATGCTGCTGTCGATGCTCGGCATAGCTCCCAATTCTCGGGGCGAGTAGCCACCGACGCGACGTCAATGGAGCCGTCGAGTATCCGATAACTTCAAGCGGGAACAGCGACGCGCAAAGGATGCGTGAGTGGACCAGATGACCCAACAGCCGTCCGACGACTCCGAACACGCCACTCCAGAGCCACCATCCGAAACCGACACCACCGTGGTCCCCTCGCCGCTAGCCGAAGCGAACGGCGCGGGCTCCGGCTTCGTCGTCGTCGCCAATCGGCTCCCGGTCGACCTCGAGCGACTGCCCGACGGCTCCACCCGATGGAAGCGCAGCCCGGGCGGTCTGGTCACCGCGCTGGAGCCGGTGCTCCGCAATAACAAGGGGGCCTGGGTCGGCTGG
Organism: Nocardia sp. NPDC004278; assembly: GCF_053602975.1. Classification (NCBI taxonomy): domain Bacteria; kingdom Bacillati; phylum Actinomycetota; class Actinomycetes; order Mycobacteriales; family Nocardiaceae; genus Nocardia; species Nocardia sp. NPDC004278. Next base: position 104,362 of record NZ_JBSGEQ010000008.1, on the reverse strand, counting down.
GCCGGTGTTCCGGATGTGGATATCGACCCGATCATCGAGGACGGCCTGGAACTGCATCCGGTGCCGCTGTCCGCGACCGAGGTCGCCGACTACTACGAGGGCTTCTCCAACGGCACGCTGTGGCCGCTCTACCACGATGTGATCGTGCGCCCGGTCTACGACCGCGCGTGGTGGGCCGCCTACGTCACCGTGAACCGGCGCTTCGCCGAGGCCACCGCAAAGGTCGCCGCCGAGGGCGCCACCGTCTGGGTGCAGGACTATCAGCTGCAGCTGGTGCCGAAGATGCTGCGCATGCTGCGCCCCGATCTCACCATCGGATTCTTCCTGCACATTCCGTTCCCGCCGGTCGAACTGTTCATGCAGATGCCGTGGCGGACCGAGATCATCGAGGGCCTGCTCGGTGCCGACCTGATCGGCTTCCATCTGCCCGGCGGCGCGCAGAACTTCCTCTACCTGGCGCGCAGGCTGGCCGGACAGCCCACCTCGCGCGGTACCGTCGGCGTGCGCTCCAAACTCGGCGTCGTGCAGGTCGGCTTCCGGACCGTGCGGGTCGGCGCATTCCCGATTTCCATCGCATCGGCCGAACTCGATGAGCATTCGCGCCGCCGCTCGGTGCGCGAGCGGGCCGCGAAAATCCGTGCCGAACTCGGCAATCCGAAAAATATCCTGCTCGGCGTCGACCGCCTGGACTACACCAAGGGCATCGATATCCGCCTCGCCGCGCTGGAGGAACTGCTGCTGGAGGGCAGGCTGGATCCGGCCGAAACCGTCATGGTGCAGCTGGCCACCCCGAGCCGCGAGCGGGTGGACAGCTATATCCAGATGCGCGGCGATATCGAGCGTCAGGTCGGGCGGATCAATGGCGAATTCGCCAGGGTCGGCTATCCGGTCGTGCACTATCTGCACCGCCCGATCCCCCGCGACGAGCTCATCGCCTTCTTCGTGGCCGCCGACGTGATGCTGGTGACGCCGCTGCGCGATGGCATGAATCTGGTCGCCAAGGAGTACGTGGCCTGTCACAGCGGCCTCAACGGCGCTCTTGTGCTGAGCGAATTCACGGGCGCCGCAGCGGAATTGCGACAGGCCTACCTGTGCAATCCGCACGACCTCAATAGCGTCGAGGATGCCGTGGTGGCCGCGCTGGAGGACGATCGCGATACCCGCCGCCGCCGGATGCGCTCGCTGCGCCGTCAGGTGCTGGCCCACGATGTGGACCGCTGGGCGCGGGCGTTCCTGGAAGCCCTCGCTCAGGGCCAGGTCGCGGGCAGCGCGCTGCTCACCGACGACGATGTGTTCCCGGAAGAGCGTGCGCCACGGCGCTGACCCACCACGACAGAGCGAGTCCGAAGAGCGAGGGTTCGCGGCCGAGTCATCGAAGCGCATGCGACAAGGTCGCGAGTCTCGACGGCTCGGACGCGAGGCCCACCCGGCGCCCGACCACCACCCCTGATCGAATCGCTACGCGATGCTGAATTCGGGGCCACAAACACCTCGCACGCTAGAGCTCACAGGAATCACCCAGCTAAGGTCCAGACAGTTCCCAGTCGATTGCCGCACTATGAAGCAATGAGTGGTGTGCCTGCGGAGACCACGCCCGAGGCTCGGGTGCTGGTGGTGGACGACGAGCCGATGATCGTGGAACTCCTATCGGTGAGTCTGCGCTACCAGGGCTTCGCCGTGGATACTGCCGTCGACGGAGCACAGGCATTGGACAAGGCGCGCAGCTTCCGGCCGCAGGCGCTGATCGTCGATGTGATGATGCCGGGGATGGACGGCTTCGGACTGCTGCGACGCCTGCGCGCCGACGGCATCGACGCGCCGGTGCTGTTCCTCACCGCACGCGATGACGTACAGGACAAGGTGGCCGGACTCACCCTCGGCGCCGACGACTACATCACCAAACCGTTCAGCCTCGAGGAAGTGGTGGCCCGGCTGCGAGTCGTGCTGCGCCGCTTCGGTCATACCGCCCCGCAGCGCGAGAGTTCGCGAATTCGGTTCGAGGACATCGAATTGGACGACGACACCCATGAGGTGTGGAAGGCGGGCGAGCCGGTTGCGTTGTCCCCCACCGAATTCACCCTGCTGCGGTACTTCATGGTCAACGCCGGCACGGTGCTGAGCAAGCCGCGGATCCTGGATCATGTGTGGCGCTATGACTTCGGCGGTGAGGTGGGTGTGGTCGAGACCTATGTGTCGTATCTGCGCAAGAAGGTCGACACCGGCGATCAGCGATTGATCCACACCCTGCGTGGCGTCGGCTACGTAATGCGCGCGCCCAATCGCCGCCCATCCGAGAAATGACCACCGCCCGCATCAATCGGATCCGTCGCAAACTGTCACGCGCCGCATCGGCGGTACCGCTGCGGGTGACCCTGGTACTCGCACTCGTATTGCTGTCCGCACTCGGACTATTGGCCTCCGGCATGGTGGTCACCTCCGCATTGGAGAACTCACTGCTGCATCGCACCGATCAGCAGCTTCGCGAGGCGGTCATGGTGTGGTCGCGGCCACGACCGCCGAGCCCGGCGAATCCGCCGCATCCGTCCAGCACCTTCTATGTGCGCATCGAACCGACTCCGGGTGGCAACGGCACCGCCTACCTCGAGACCAGACCGTTCAATGTGGAGGCCGATCCGGAATTGCCGCGCCTGCCCGATCTGCGGCCGACCACGGACCCACCGGGGAGCCGAGTCCTGACCAAACCGATGACCGTCGGCTCCAAGAACGGCGCGACGGTCAAATGGCGGACCATGACGGCCGTATCGGCCGATATGACGACAACGGTCGCCATGCCGCTCACCGAGAACATCGACACCGTCAACCGATTGATCATGTTGCAGTTGGTCGTCGGCGCCGCGGTACTCGCCGCGCTGGCGGTGCTCGCCTACTTCGTGATCCGCCGCAGTCTGCGCCCGCTGCGCGCGGTCGAGAAGACCGCCGCCGCCATTGCCGCCGGTGATCTGCATCGCCGAGTTCCGGTGCGCGGCACCAATACCGAGGTGGACCGGCTGTCCCAATCGCTCAATGGCATGCTGGCACAGATCCAGCGGGCCTTTGCCGCGACCGAAGCCTCCGAGGCGGCGGCGCGGCATTCCGAATCGAAGATGCGCCGCTTCGTCGCCGACGCCAGCCACGAACTGCGCACTCCGCTCACCACCATTCGCGGCTTCGCCGAACTGTATCGCCAAGGCGCCACCGCGGATCCGGCGATGTTCATGGACCGGATCGAGCGCGAGTCGCAGCGGATGGGCATACTCGTCGAGGACCTGCTGATCTTGGCGCGTCTGGATGCGCAACGCCCGCTGGAACAGGACCCTGTCGACCTTCTCGCAGTTGCCAGCGATGCCGTGCACAGCGCCCGTGCGGTCGCGGCAGCAACATCGCAGGAGGGCACGCCGCGCCGCATCGAGCTCGAAATCAACTCCGGCGAAGGCACATTGGAAGTCATCGGCGATGACGCGCGGCTGCGCCAAGTGCTGGCGAATCTGCTCAACAATGCCCTCATCCATACACCGCAGGACGCCTCGGTTACGGTGCGGCTGACGCCCGCCGCGGACGAGATCCTGATCGAGGTCGCCGACACCGGCCAAGGCCTGCCCGCCGACGAGGCCGAGCGCATCTTCGAACGCTTCTACCGCACCGACACCTCCCGCGCCCGCGCCAGCGGCGGCAGCGGCCTCGGCCTATCGATAGTGCAGGCCCTGGTTACCGCGCACGGCGGTTCGGTCACCGCCGCAAGCACTCCCGGAACAGGCACTACTTTTACCGTGCGCATTCCGCGCTCGACGCGGTGAGCGGCAACGGCATCTGTCGCGCGTCCCCCAAGGGGGGTGGCATCAAAAAGATCGCAAGACTGCACGACGGCAAGGTGGGGCACCGGGGAAGCCGAACTACTCTGCACCGTCCGCCCACCTCGCGAAACCAGCTGAGCGCGAATCAGATAGGTGTGACCGCCGAGACGAGCCAGTGCCCGCCATCCTTGTCCAGACTCACCTTCACCCGGCTGGTGCTGATATTGGCTTGCGGTGCATCCTTGCTCGTAGTCACCTGATTCAGGTACAGCAGCACCACCGCGTGCGCGGATTCGGCGGAGACGACACCGCTGGCCTGAGTGGTGGCCTGGACGTTGAGTTCCTTCTCCTTGGCGCCCGGTGCGATGGCCTCCCTGATCAGCTTCAGGTAGTCGTCGCGAAAGCTGCCGGTGAGATTGTCCGCCGCCTTGGGCAATTCGGCGTCCACCGTCTTGAAGTTGTAGGTGAACATCGCCTCGACGGTGCGTTGGGCGGCGGGCACCACCTGAGTGCGCGCCTGTTCGCTCTTGCGATCGTTCCAGTACTTGTATCCGGTGACCCCGCAGACCGCCGCCAACGCGACAATGACGAGAGCGACGGCCGACGCAACAACGACTCGCCTGCGCGCACCCGTCACCTGACCGCCATCCTTCACCGAATCGCTGCTCGATGCTGCGTTCATGCTACGAACTCCACCTGTGAGGCGGTGATCCCGTTATCGCCGCGGGTGACGGTGACCCGGAATCGGTAATACCGCGTCTGCGGATCCGCCATGCCCGCATTGGTCAGCGTTTGCTTGGCGGCGACCAGCACGCGCGCCGAATCCCCGTCCTCGCTCTCGATGGCGGATTCGATGATCTCGCCGGTGGCCTTCACCTTGGCCTGCTCGACCACGCTCGCGTAGGCGTCCTTGCGCTGCGCGTATTCGGCCTTGAGTTCGCCGGAGGCCACCGACAGGACGCGATCGATATCGGCCTTTGCGGTGTCGTCCTTGATGGTGGTGAGATTGAGGATCGCCTGCTTGGCGGTTTGCGTATAGTCCGCGCGCCGCGCATCGCGCTCGGCGGCGCTGTGCAGCTGGTAGGTGAAGAATCCGGTGGACACGACCAGCGCGATCGCGATGAGCGCAGCCGCGGCGGCCACGGCGACCAGCAACCGGCGCGGCGGGCCGGACTTCGGCTCGGCATCGACCGCATCGGCCACGCTGGGGATCTCCAGTGTGTTCACGGGTTCGGAATCCGCGGCCTCGCTCGCGCCGTCGGCGGCCGGCGCGGCCTTTTCGGACTCGACCGTCACATCGGCCGCGGCCGCCTTGGACAGCTCGACCCGCTCGGGGACCTCCGCACCGTCGTCGGCCTCGAGTTCGAGGGTGTCCGGCGGCGGACCCGCCGAACGCACCGCACGTCGCCGGATCCGACTCCTGGCGACACTGGATTCACTCATGGCTGCACCTCGCTACGCTCGGCTCCGCCATGAGCGAAGCACGCTGTGTCGATGATTCGCTCGCTGCGCTCACTCATTGTTGCTGCTCCTGAAGCATCGCCTGCCAACTCGACGGTATCGTGCCGGATCCGTCCTTTCCGATATCCCCCTGACGGTACGTGCGTCCGTCCGGTCCCATGAACGTCCCGCTGCCGGGATCCAATGTCGTACTGTGCGCCGCCGGGTGGGTCGAACCCTGGTCACCGATCGGGTCGCCGGACGGCGTCACCGGCTGCGGCGCGCCGAACGGCGGGTTATTGCCTTCCGGCACATAGCCGACCGGGTCACGGCAGAGCTCCGGTGTCGGCGCCCGCTTGCCCGGCACCTCCATACACGGCGTATTGCGGATACCGCGCACCGCTTCCCTGGCGTTCTGCGCCACCTTGCAGTACAGGCCGGGCGGGGTGTCCGGGGCGTCGAGCTGGGCCGGTGACCGGCGCTGCTCCGGTGTCAGGAAGCCGGTGGTACAGCCGGGCGGATCGTTGAGTTCCAGGTGGAAGTCGACGACGACGCCGTATTCGACCGGTCCGCGGATGACGGTCAAAAAGGCGGCGGTCAGCGGCGGATAGATCACCAGGATCTGTTCCAGACCGGCGTGGTAGGTCACCCCGACCTGTCCGATGCTGACCAGGTTCGACAGCAGGATCGGCAGCGTCGGCCGCAGATCCTGGAACAGCGAACTCACCTGCTGCGCCGCACCGGGAGTCTTCTCGATGACCTTGCGCAGCGACGGATCATGGGCGCGCAGTTGGTCGGTGACCGTTGCCAGGTCACGGGTCCAGGACCGGATGGCGGCATCGGACTGGTTCTGTGTGTCCAGCAGCGGGCCGATCTTCTCCAGCAGATCCTTGGTCGGCTCCACATTGGCCTGCGCCTCCTGCACCAGCAGCGATGCGGAGTCGATGAACTTCTGCAGATCCGGTCCGGCGCCATTGAACGCCTTGAACGCATCGTCGATCACCTGCCGCAGCTTGGTATCGGCGATACTGGCCAACAGGCGGTCCGAGCGATCGAGCACCGAACCGATGTCCTCCGGCAGCCTGGTGCGATCCACCGGGACCACGGAACCGTCGGATAGGTTGCCGCCCTTGGGATTCGAGACCGGAACCAGATCGACGTACTGTTCGCCGATGGCCGAGACGCTGCGCACCCACGCGTCGACGTCAGCGGGAATCTTGTAATCGCTATCGATGGACAGCTTCGCGTCCACACCCTCCGGGGTGAGCCGAACCTCTTCCACCTTGCCGACATTCGTGCCGCGGTAGGCGACATTGGCGGTCGGATACAGCCCACCGGTGGCGAGCAGCTTGACCGTCACCTCATAGCGGCCGATGCCGAACATGGCGGGCAGCCCCACATAGACACCACCCATCACCACCAGGCCGATCACCGTCAGGACCGAGAAGATGGTCAACTGGATCCGGACGAAGCGCGTCAGTTTCATCGGCCCGCACCGGCCTGTCCGGCGGGCGGAACGGTGAGACCGGGAATCGCGGGCAGACCCGGAATCGGCGGCAGCCCAGGGATACTCGGCGTCGGTGCCGGGGTCGCGGTCGACGGCTGCAGCGGCGCCGTCGCCGGATCGCTATTGCCCTCCGCGGAACCGGCCAGCCCGCCGAGCGCGCCCTCGACCCCACCGAACCGACCGCCGAGCGGGGTGCCGGTCAGGAAGTTCGAATCCAGCCGCTTACCTGTGAGATCGACGGTCATGAGCAGGTTCATGTAATCGCCCTTGACCGCGTTGTCGAGATTCTTCATCGGGAACGGGAAGGTGAATATCAGCCGCATGACCTCGACGAGGCTGTTCCCGGTGCTGGCCAGGGTCTCCAGCACCGGTGCCAGATTCCGCAGATTCGCCTTCAGATCGTCCCCGCCCTGGGTCAGGATCCGCTGCACGACATCGCTCAGATCACCAAGGGCGGTAATGGTATTCGTGATGTTCTCGCGGCGATCGGCGAGCACGGTCAGCGCCGGGTGGATCTGCTCGATGGCCGCGGCCACCCGATCCTTCTGCTGGGCCAGCGTGCCCGCGAACCGGTCGAGTCCGCCCATCGCATCGATGATGTCCTTGGTCTGGGTGTCCAGCGTGGTGGTCAGCTGGGTCAGCTGCGGCAGCAGGTCCCGGATCGCATCCTGACGGCCGGTGAACGCGGCATTGAGTTCATGGGTGATGGTTTCGAGCTGGCTGATACCGCCGCCGTTGAGCACCACCGACAGTGAGGACAGTGTCTGCTCGGTGGTCGGATAGACACCGGCCCGCTCCAGTGGGATCACATCGCCGGCCTTCAGCTCACCCTGCGGGGGAACATCTTTCGGCGCGGCGAGTTCGAGATGATTGCTGCCAAGCAGGCTGGTCTGCCCGATCTTGGCGGTCGAGTTGGCCGGCAGCTTCACATCATGGTTCAGGGTGACGGTGACCAGCGCGTGCCAGCCCTCCACCTCGATCTTCTGCACCGTGCCGACCGTCACGTCATTGACGCGGACCGGCGAATTCCGGGTCAGCGTGGTGACATTGGGCATCTGGATCTTGACCTCATAGGCGTTCGGATCGTTTCCGGCCGCACCCGGCATGGGCAGCGAGTTGAGCCCGTCCCACTGACAGCCACTGACTCCCAGCGCGACGGCCACGCCGATCGCCGCGCCGGCCAGCCGCATCCTTCGGCGTCGCATCATCGCCCTCCTCCCGGAATGGCCAGTCCGGCGATACCGTTCGGCACGGTGACCGGATTCGACTCCGCGACCGGGTCGGCACTGGGCCCACGCGCGGCCAGACTCGGCGGACTGTAGACCAGCTGGTGCGGGAACGCGGTCTGGTTGGAGACCGGATTGGCCAGCAGCGGTGGGTAATTCATCATGAGCTGCTGGATCACCGGCGCCAGGTACTGCCTGCACAGCGCGGCGCTCTGATCGGATCCATTGGCCTCGTTCGCCTCGACCGCGCCGCAGAGGAAGGCGAACGGATTGGCGAAGTTCGGCGCGACGACCGCGCCGGTGAGACTGCCCTGGGCCGGATCGTAGATCTGATAGAAGTTCACCAGAGACGTTGGCCCGGCATGCAATATCTGCTCGAGCTGGGGCCGCTTATCCGCGAGGTTCTGCGTGACCTCGGATAAGCGCTGCACGCCCTCGGTCAGCGCGCCGCCGCGTTCGTCGATGAACCGCTTGACATCACCGACGGCGATATCCAGATTGTCCAGCCCGGCACCGAGATCGCCGGAAACATTCGCCAGCACCGACGATACCGAGGCCAGCCGCCCGCCGAATTGCACGATCTGATCGTTGCTCTTGGACAGCACATCCACGAACTGCTGCAGATTGCGGATGGTGCCGAACAGATCGGTGCGCCCGTCCGACAACGTACTCAGGGTGTGCGACAGCTCGCGCAGGGTATCGCGCAGCGCCTGCGCGTTGCCATTGCCGAGATTGTCGGCGGCGGTGTTCACGAACCGCCCGAACGAGCCCTGCTTGTCATCCCCGACCGGACCGAGCGTCGTTGCCAGCTTGGACAATTCGGTCTTGATGTCATCCCATTCGACCGGAACGGCGGTGTGCTCGATCGGAATCACGCCGCCGTCACCCAACTTCGGCCCACCGGTGTAGGCGGGCGCCAACTGGATGAACCGCGCCGACACCAGCGACGGCGAAATAAGGACCGCCCTGGCATCCGCGGGAATATCGATACCGCGGTCCAGCGTCATCTCGACCCGAACCTTGTCCTTGCCCGGCTCGATCGAATCGATCCGGCCGACCTTGACCCCGAGCACGCGCACGTCGTCACCGGCGTACAAACCGCTCGTGGACGGGAAATACGCGGTGACCGAGGTCTTTCCGATCCGCGACACCAGGGTCCATCCCCCGACGACGACCAGCGCGGCGATGACGACGAGGGCGAGCCCCCGCGCCCACTGCGGCGCGGTACGAATGGTGCGTAGGGCGTTCATCGCGGTGGCTCCTGAATCGCGGGCTCGATCGACGGCAGCGCGGGATCGGTGAGGTAGGCGCGGAAGGAGTCCGGCACATGCTGCGGCCACACCAGTGCGTCGACCAGAATTTGCAGTCCGCGTGTGGTCGCGTTCGAGACATAGGCCTGGAAGTACGGACCGCTGCCGACCTGTTCGCCGAGCGCGGCCGCGAACGGGCCGAGTCCGTCGAGGGCCTTGGAGAGGTTGTCCTTATTCGACTGCAGCAGTGCCAGCACCGAATTCAGCCGGTCCAGGGTGGGTTTCAGCTGTGCCTCGTTATCGTTGACGAATCCGCTCAGCTGTTGGGCCAGCCCGTTCACATACACGATCAACTGGCTGAGCGCGCTGCGCCGCCGATCCAACTCACCGAGTAGCTCATTGCCGTCGACCAGCAGCGCGTTGATCTGATTGCCGCGATCGGCCAGCACCTTGGTGACGTTCTGGGCCCGGCCGAGCAGATCGGTCAGTGCCTTGTCACGGGCGTTCAGGCTGCGCGAGAGCTGAGTGACGCCATCGAGTGCCGACCGCAGCGGGGCCGGGGTATCGGCGAAGGTCGCCGACAGCGCGTCGAGGGTCTTGTTGACCTGATCCATATCCAGGCCCTTGACGGTATTCGACAGATCACCCAGCGCGTCGGTGAGCGAATAGGGCGAGGTGGTGCGGTCCAGCGGAATCGTGTCGTCCGGTCGGGTCGAACCGCTGCCCGACGGCGTCACCTCGAGCGACTTGCGGCCGAGCACCGTATTCGTCTTGATCGCGGCGCTCGTCTTATTGCCCAGCACGATCGATTCGTCCAGGGTGAACCGGACGTAGACCTTCGCACCGTCCAATCGCACCTGCTCGACCCGTCCGGAGCGCACCCCGGCGACCTGTACATGGTCACCGGGCACCAGCCCGCCCGCATCGGCGAAATACGCGGTGTAGGTCGCGCCGGAGCGGATGAACGGCAACCGGTCGACCTGCAGGGCCGACAGCGAGATCGCGATAGCGAGGACAATGCCGATGATGCCGAGGGAGACGGCGCGTGATCGGGTTTCTTTCATCGGTTCTTCGCACACCTTCCCGTTGTCTGCAATCCGGGCAGGGTGATGTGCATCGGCTTACCGTCGGGACCGTCGACCAGGAAGTTCGTGCCGCATATATACATGTTCAGGAACGATCCATACGCACCGATCCGGACCAGCTTCTTATAGGTATCCGGCAGCCGATCCAGCACCCACTGGATGTCGTCGGATCCGTCGTCGAGGGTGGCGGCGAGGGTGCCGGCCTGCTCGAAGGTGGTCTTCAGATCCGGTCGTGCCTGTTGCAGCAGATCGGTCAGATCCCCCGTCGCGCCAGCGATCCGCGGCAGCGCCGCGCCGATCGGATCCTTATCGGCGGCCAAACCGCTGACCAGGCGCTGTAATTCGTCGAGTGTGGTGCCGAACTGCTGATCGCGCTCATCGATCGTGGTGAGCACGGTCTTCAGATTCTCGATCACACTGCCGATCAACGCATCTCGGTCGGCCAGGGTCTTACCGAACGATCCGGAACTGTTCAGCAGCGCGACCAGCGTGCCGCCCTGGCCTTGGAAGACCTGCAGCAGCGCCTCGGTCAGATCGTTCACCTGGGCCGGATCCAGGCCGCGCAGCAGCGGCCGGAAGCCGCCGAGCAGCATATCCAGATCGAGCGCGGGTGCGGTGCGGTCGAGTCCGATGGTGCCGCCCTTCGACATCACCTGAGCGGTACCGGGCCCTTCCATCAGTTCGAGATATCGGTCACCGACCAGGTTTTCGTAGCGGATGGTCGCCTTGGTGCTGGTGTAGAGCCGATACTTGCTGTCCACGTCGAAATCGACATGCGCGAGATTGTCCTTGCCGACATGCACCCCGGTTACGGAACCGACCGGTACACCGGCGATGCGCACCTTGGCACCGTCCAGCATGCCGGACGAACTGGTGAACACCGCGTGATAGCCACTCTCCCTGGCGAATCGCATCTGGCCGAACACCACCACCAGCCCGGCCAGGACCAGCGTCATCACCACCGTGAAGATCGTCAGCTTGATGGTTGTCGCGCGCGCTTTACTGTTCACAGCTGCCCGACCCCCGGCAATCCGGCGAACAGGATCTGGAACACCTTGGGCCCGTTCACATGTGGCGCCGTCGACGGCGTCCACACATGACCCTCGGAGGTATCGGTGACCACGTAGTTCGCGTGGCTGTCCGGCACCCGGTCCAAAATGCCTTCGCAGTGCGGTCCGCCCGTGGCGTTGACCTTCGGCAGATCCTGCGGGTACTGGTAGGGATCGGCGCCGGGCATGAAACTCGCATTCAGCGGCACCGCGTCGAATCGCCCACCGAAGATGTCCTCACCGATCGGGAGCACATTGGCCAGGCCGACGACCAGGCAGTACAGCATGGGCTTGTAGTCGTTGAGCAGCTGGGTGGTCGGACGCAGCAGATCCAGCGCCGTCACCAGCGGGTGTTCGTTCTCACGCAGGACCGAGCCGGTGGTATCGGCCAGTCCGATGAGGTTGGCCAGCATCGCATCGACGTTCTCCTGCTCCTCGACGATCGTCCTGGCCGTCACGGTCGCGTTATCGGTGGTGCGCAGCAGATCCGGCACGGTGTCGGCGTACAGGTTGGTGACGCCGGTCGAGGCGACCAGATCCCGTTGCAGCGCGGGCAGACTCGGGTTGATATCGCGCAGGTAGGCATCGCTGCGGGCGAGCAGATCACCGAGCTTCTCGCCGCGCCCCTGCAGCGCGGTGCCCAGCGCCGACAGGGTGGCATTGAGCTTTTCCGGCTCGATCTTCTGCAGCACATCGGTCAAATGCTGGAACAGCGTATTGAATTCGACGGTCACCGATTGGGCCGTGACGGTCGCACCCGGCTTCAGCGAGGTGGACGAGGCTTGTTCCGGCACAATGAAATTGATGTATTTGGCGCCGAATACGGTGGTGGACTTGATATCCACGGCCGCATTGGACGGAACCATTTTCAGCAGTTCGGGATCCATTGCCAGCGTGAGCCTGGCGCCATTGTTGGTCTGCTCGATTTCCGAGACCCGGCCGATCTCCACCCCGCGAATCTTCACCTTGGCGTCGGGGTCGAGCACCAGACCGCTGCGCGGTGCGTCGACCGTGACGGTCACCGTCTTGGTGAACCCGCCGAAGAACATGACCATCGCGACGGACCCGATCGCGACCAGCGCGAGCACCATGCCGAGCCCGGCCAGCTTCAGCCCCAGCCCGCCGCGCAGTGCCACGCCGAGGCCGCTTCCCGATTGCTTCGTTGCCATACCGCTCTACCCGGAGAGATGGAAGTTGCCGGAGGTGCCGTAGATGGCCAGCGAGATCAGCAGCGTCACCGTGACCACCGCGACCAACGAGGCCCGCACCGCATTGCCGACCGCGATCCCCACACCGACCGGTCCGCCCGCGGCGTTGTAGCCGTAGTAGGTGTGGATCATCATGACCGCCAAGGCCATGAGGATCGCCTGGGCGAAGGACCAGAGGATGTCACTGGGGATCAGGAAGGTGGAGAAGTAGTGGTCGTAGACGCCCGCGGACTGCCCGTAGATCACCACGGTGGCAAAGCGACTCGCGATGAACGAGCAGATGACCGCCAGCGCGTACAGCGGCACGATCGCGATCATGCCCGCGAGCACCCGGGTGCCGACCAGATATGGCACCGGCCGAATCGCCATGGACTCCAGCGCGTCGATCTCCTCGGCCACCCGCATGGCGCCGAGCTGCGCGGTCGAACCGGCGCCGATCGTTGCGGCCAAACCGATTCCGGAGATCACCGGCGCCGCGATGCGCACATTGATGAATGCCGAGAAGAAGCCCGTCAGTGCCTCGACGCCGATATTGCCGAGCGAACTGTAACCCTGCACCGCGATGGTGCCGCCGGTGAACAGCGTGAGAAATCCGACGATGACGACCGTGCCACCGATCACGGCCAAAGCGCCTGTGCCCATGCTGATCTCGGCGATCAATCGAATCGTCTCGGTCCGATAGTGCAGCAGGGCGCGCGGGATGGAACCGATCGTCTGCGCATAGAACACCGCTTGTTTACCGACCGAATCGAGTGAGTCCGAAAAACGACGCACTCGCCGCACGGTACGCGGGAACCGGGACTGGATTACGAATGCCATCGCCTCACCGCGCCGCGAACTTGATGCCGACGGCGGTGACCACGACGTTCACCACGAACAGGGCCATAAAGGCGAAGACAACGGTCTGATTCACCGCATCACCGACACTCTTGGGACCACCTTTGACATTCAGGCCGAGATAACAGGCCACCAGTCCGGCGATCAGCCCGAACAAACCGGCCTTCACTTCGGAGATGACCAGTTCGGGCAGATGGGTGAGCAGGGTGATGCCATTGACGAACGCACCGGGATTCACATCCTGCAGCAGCACCGAGAACAGGAAGCCGCCGACGATGCCGATGGTGGACACCAGGCTGTTCAGCAACAGTGCCACGAACATCGAGGCCAGCACCCGCGGCACCACCAGCCGGTGGATCGGATCGATGCCGAGCACGCGCATCGCATCGATCTCCTCGCGGATGGTTCTGGCACCGAGATCCGCGCAGATCGCGGTGGCGCCGGCGCCAGCGACGATCAATACCGTGACAATCGGCCCGACCTGGGTGACCGTACCGAATGCCGCACCAGCACCGCTGAGATCGGCGGCGCCGATTTCGCGCAGCAGGATGTTGAGCGTGAAGCTCACCAGCACGGTGAACGGAATCGCGACCAGCACTGTCGGAATGATCGAAACGCGTGCGATGAACCAGGCCTGATCAATGAACTCGCGCCCTTGGAACGGTCGTCGAATGCTGGCCCGCGCAACGTCGGCAACAAGTTCGAAAAATCCGCCAACTGCACGCAATGGCACGGCAAGGACCTCGTTCATGCGCGATCCTCCTTGCTCATCCTGCTAGCACACCGCACGATGCCCCTCCTCGGCCGCATCGCCGCAACGATTAGAACACGTTCACTTTGCCGTAGGAAGCTTTTCGCCACTTTTAAACAGCTCTTTTTGCTTGATTCGGCCTACGAATTTGCAACCTGTATCAATTCAGGATGACCTAACCCTTGTGAGGCGGGGCGCACCTTGACTCCCATGTCTACCAACTGCCGAAGTGGTGATCAACAGCTGATCAGCCGGTCGATGGCAGCTGCCATCACTGAGAAACCCGACCATTGCAAGCTACCCGCAAGCAGTTGCTAGCGGTCGAGATCGATCAGTGAAGATGCAGAAAACGTACGCCCGGCGGGGCGCTCAGCGAAGTAACCGCCGAGCGTGGCGGCAAGATCGGTGGAAGTCCACTGGTCACCGGCCGCATCGAAGCGCTGCTCGACCACCGGTGCGGCCATCAGCGCGACCATCGGCCCGTAGACCACGAACAGCTGCCCGTTGACCGCGTCGGCGGCGGGCGAGGCGAGGAAGGCGACCAACCGTGCGACATGTTCCGGCGCGAGCGGATCGATACCGCCCTCCGGTGCGGCGCTGAAGACCGCCTCGGTCATCGCGGTGCGCGCCCGCGGCGCAATGGCATTGGCGCGCACGCCGAAACGGGACAGCCCGCGGGCGGCGGAGAGTGTCAGCGCGGTGATACCGGCCTTGGCGGCGCCGTAGTTGGCCTGCCCCTCCGGGCCGAGCAGTCCGGCCTCGGAGGAGGTGTTGACGAGCCTGCCATAGACAGGCGCACCCGCCGCCTTGGACTTGGCCCGCCAGTAGGCGCCAGCGTTGCGCGACAACAGGAAATGACCGCGCAGATGGACCGCGATCACCGCGTCGAAGTCCTCATCGGACATGTTGAACAGCATCCGGTCACGAGTGATGCCCGCATTGTTCACCACGATGTCGACGCCGCCGAACGCCTCCTCGGCGGTGCTGATGAGCGCATCGGCGGTCGCACGCTCGGCAATGCTGCCCGCGACGAACTCCGCCTTGGCCCCGAGTGCCCGGATATCGGCGAGGGTCTCGGCCACCGCATCCGATTCCGACAGATCGTTGACCACCACCGACGCGCCCGCGCTCGCCAGGGCGAGCGCCTCGGCCCGTCCCAGTCCAGCGCCGCCACCGGTAACGATGGCCACCCGGCCCGCGAGACTCACACCGTTGTTGTCTGCATCACTCACGGGGCCGACTCTAGAACGTGTTCCTATTTACGGCAAGCGCCCGTCACTGCAGCCGGAGGGCCGCTTTGGGGCACTGAGCAACCGCGTCGCGGACATCATCGAGCCGATCCTCCGCCACCTCACCGACCAAGATGTGCAGCTGATCGTCATCATCGAGTTCAAAGACGTCGGGAGCGATTCCGACACAGATTCCATTGGCTTCGCACTGGTCCAGATCGACACTGACCTTCATGGCTACTCCTTCACTGATGCTCTGCTCGAAGCCTAACAACACGATCTGATGTCGTGTGTCGTCATCGACCACATTCGGTCGCAATACTGGAACATGTTTCAGTTCATATGCAATGATCGGTTAACCGACATCGAACGAAGGCTCCGCTGTACCCACCCCGCCGACTCCGCAAGCTCCGTCGGCTGACCATCCCCCAAGAGGTATTGCCATGCGCATTGCGTACACGCCGCAGCAGGAACAGCTCCGTGCGGAGCTGCGCGACTACTTCGCGCGGCTGATCACCCCGGAGCGCCGAGCCGCGCTGAGCGCGACCACCGGCGAGTACGGGCACGGCAACGTCTACCGCGAGGTGGTCCAGGAAATGGGCCGCGACGGCTGGCTCACCCTGGCCTGGCCCAAGGAGTTCGGCGGGCAGGATCGCCCGACCATGGATCAGCTCATCTTCACCGATGAGGCGGCCATCGCCGGCGCACCGGTGCCCTTCCTGACCATCAATTCAGTGGCGCCGACGATCATGCATTACGGCAGCGAGGAGCAGAAGAAGTTCTTCCTGCCCAAGATCGCCGCGGGCGAGCTGCACTTCTCCATCGGCTATTCCGAGCCGGGCGCGGGCACCGACCTGGCCAGCCTGCGCACCACGGCGGTGCGCGACGGCGACGACTACGTGATCAACGGCCAGAAGATGTGGACCAGCCTGATCGCCTACGCCGACTATGTATGGCTCGCGGTCCGCACCGATCCGACTGCCAAGAAGCACAAGGGCATCAGCATGCTCATCGTGCCGACCACGGCCGAGGGCTTCTCCTGGACCCCGGTGCACACCATGGCCGGACCGGACACCAGCGCCACCTACTACCAGGACGTCCGGGTCCCCGCCAGCTCGCTCGTCGGCCAGGAGAACGGCGGCTGGGCGCTGATCACCAATCAGCTCAACCACGAACGCGTCGCCCTGACCTCCGCCGGACCGCTCACCGTCGCGCTGAACCAGGCCACCGAATGGGCCCGCAATACCAAGGCGGGCGATGGTTCCCGGGTGATCGACCAGGAATGGGTGCGGCTGAATCTGGCCAAGGTGCAGGCCAAGGTCGAGTACCTGAAGCTGCTGAACTGGGAGATCGCCAGCCGGGCCGATGCGGGCGGCGATGCCGCGCCGCGGCCATGGGACGCCTCGACCTGCAAGGTCTACGGCACCGAACTGGCCACCGAGGCCTACCGCCTGCTGATGGAAATCCTGGGCCCGCAGGCATATCTGCGCCAGGACTCCCCCGGCGCGGAACTGCGCGGACGGTTGGAGCGGTTCCACCGCGCCGCGCTGATCCTGACCTTCGGCGGCGGCACCAACGAGGTCCAGCGCGACATCATCGCCATGACCGCACTCAAGCAACCCGCCGCGGCACGCTGAGCTGTATTCAATCGCGGTGCTCCCGGGGGCCTGCGTGGTCACCCAAGCTACCGCCTCCGGGCCCGTCGCTCGCACCGCAGAAAGCAGGTAGACACCATGGATTTCACACCCACCGAAGCTCAGCTCGACCTGACCCGCCTGACCGCCGAGGTCTGCGCCAAATTGGTCACCGCCGACCGGATCCGCGAACTCGACGCCGAGGGCCGCTTCGATGAGCCGCTGTGGCAGTCCCTCGCCGAGACCGGCGTGCTGGCCGCCGCATTGCCCGAATCGGTGGGCGGCGGCGACTTCGGCGCGCTCGAGCAGAGCGCCGTGCTGCGCGAACTCGGCAAGCACGTCGCGGCGGTGCCGTACCTGTGGTCGATCGTGGTCGGCGCGGGCGCGCTCGCCCAATTCGGCTCGGACACCCAGCAGGATTGGGCGCGCCGGGCGGCCGATGGCAGCGTCATCCTCACCGCCGGGCTGGCCGAGGAACACAATTGGGAGCCGACCAAGCCGACCACGGTGGCACACCAGGCCGATGGCGGCTGGCGGCTCACCGGCGCCAAGACCACGGTGCCCTACGCCGACCGCGCG
The DNA here is from genome assembly GCF_053602975.1 of Nocardia sp. NPDC004278. Classification (NCBI taxonomy): domain Bacteria; kingdom Bacillati; phylum Actinomycetota; class Actinomycetes; order Mycobacteriales; family Nocardiaceae; genus Nocardia; species Nocardia sp. NPDC004278. Next base: position 86,776 of record NZ_JBSGEQ010000008.1, on the reverse strand, counting down.
GCCCGCATCCTGATCCCCGCCACCGTTTCCGGTGCTCCGGCCCTGTTCCTGGTGGATCCCGCCGATGCGACGGTCAAGGTGACCGCCCAGAGCGTGGTGGACTTCAGCGCCGAGTTCGGCGTCGAATTCCACGACACCCCGGCCGAATTGGTCGCGACGGTGGCCTCCGGCGCGGAGATCCTGGACTGGATCCTGACCCGCGCCTGGCTGGGACTGAGCGCTCAGCAATTGGGCACCTTGGAACGCGCACTCGAGCTGGTCGCCGAATATGCCCGCGAGCGTGAACAATTCGGCAAGGCCGTCGGCAGCTTCCAGGCCGTCGCCCAGCGCCTCGCCGACGCCTACATCGATGTCCAAGGTCTGCGACTGGCGGTCACCCAGGCCGCCTGGCGGGTCTCCGAGGATCTGGCCAGCTCCGAAGCGGTGCATACCGCCAAATTCTGGGCCGCCGATGCCGGACATCGGGTGGCGCACACCGTGGTCCACGTGCACGGCGGCGTCGGCATCGACCGCGACCACATCGTGCACAACTACTTCACCGCCGCCAAACACAATGAATTTGCCCTCGGCGCGGCCACCGACCACCTGCGCGCCATCGGCGCACTCCTCGCGGAAACCCCTGCCTGACCCAGGATTGCCGCACCATATCGGCCCGCCGGACCTGCCGCCGGCGGGCCGATCGGTGTACCGACACACCTGTGCTGAACAGCCCTTTTGCGTTAGTAATACACAATGTTCGTAGTACTACCGTTACGGCTAGGGAGGATGCTGTGCGGCTCAACAGCAAGGGCCAGATGACAATCCCCGCGCAGCTGCGCGCCGAGCACGATCTACGCACAGGCGACGACATCGAAGTCATCGAGGTCGATAACCCCCCTCGGACCGTGCGCACCAAAGGCGCCCCCACCCGTGGGCAACGACTCGTTCGGCGACTGCGCGGAACCGCCGACAGCCGAGACATCGAGGGCATGAGCACCGACGAGATCATGGATCTGCTCCGTGGGTGAGTGGTCCAACTTCTGTCAACGGACCGGCCGTACTGATCGATTCGTACGCAGCCCACGGCCGAACGGAAGCCGTTAGATTGCCTTGTCCCGCTGTAGGTCTCGTCGTCGTACAGCTGGCAGGAAGTAGTCTTCGACGCTCTCCGGTCCCGGTCCATCGATCGGAATTGCCACTACCAGATACACATTGACCAACCACACGGCCAGCAATCTTGCGAACGGAGGGTAGGTGCCGTCGCCGGGGCGAATGATGACCAATCCGAACAGCGCCTTGCCCACCGTCGTATGGAAGACCGCTTGCACAAACACTCGGTCGACCGCAGAGGTCAAAAGCCAGAACCCGAGCGCGATGATCGGGCTCACGCCGAGATGCTTCCAATCAAACCGTGTGGCGGCCTCGAACGAGAACTCGGGGCTGCTAGCGATTGCCGCGCCGAGCCCGATGCCGAGGTGTAGGACCCAGTCGAAGGCGAATGCCAAGACCCGCCGGAGCATACGGGGTGACGGATACCTGCTATCCCCCTTGGCGCCATGCCGCGCCGGGGCTGCGCCCAGCTCTCCAACGGGCTTCATCAGCAACTGACCGCGTCCTCGCGCCAGTTCATACTTCGGAGCACCTGATACCGGTACACCTATGCCGATGTCGCCTTTCGGTTCTTCCGTCCGAAAAGTCCACCGCGGTGGCGGTCGCAGTTTGGAGACGTATGCGTATCGGAGGTCACCGCCGCCAGGTCGGGAAATTACTCCATACTTCGCCGGTTCTCCGGCGAACCAAATCTCCGATGTGTTGTGATTTACGAGCTTTCCGATATCTTTGGACCACGTGCTCAAAATCAGACCGGAAACCACTTGACCGTTCCGGTCGAGCAGTTCCACCCATTCGTAGTGTCCGGTAGCGATGTAGTTTATTCGCCAGACAACCCAGGGGTACCGCCTGATCGCTCGGCGTCTTCTCCGATTGATCCAGAACAAGACACTGCCCAAGATCAGGCCCACCGTCATGCCACCAGTCGCCAGATTCCTGACGAAATCGACAAGCCTGGATAGCGTCGCCGACTCGATACGGTCTCCAACGTCGATCAGTACCACAGTCAACGGCAGGCCCATCAAGCCGATCAGCAGCAACGACCAACGGCCGACCGCCCCCTTCCGTGCCGCCGCCTTGGTTTCAGGGCAGGATATTGCCGGAGGCACCCCGGTAACTTTGTTATGGGACATGACCACGCCTCATAGATCCAGCGAGAACATCGCAGACTGCAACGGGGTTATCGTGAATTCTATCGATACAGCCATCGCGACAATCGGCAGAAGGTATTCATCTCCGTGCTCTACGAATGGTGTGGACAATTCGATGACAGCGATCGCGGATCCGTCCGGTGAAGAAACGACCGCCTCGATTTGATAGACCGACTGCTCGAGCTCGGACGCGTCGTACCCGGGCAGGTCGGGGGTCGGCACAGACCGCACCCTGTCGAGGAACAGCACCGATCGCCCCGAGATCTCCAAGAATTCTGCGTTTTTGTATTTCTCACCAGCGTCGAGCCGCCCGGTAAGTACGTCTCCCAGCGTCAACCGCGGATTTCTTCGCTCGCCATACTCGCTTACCGTGATAGTCAACGTCGACGAGATCTGCTGACCATCCGCCGATAGATGTCTCCCGAGGCCGCAGTACACGGTGTTGAGCTGCGCCAATCGGGTAAGCAGAACCGGCAATGCCTGGAGGACTGCGGGTGCAGCTGAACTCACTGCACCGGGTCCGAGTGACGCGAACAACGATTCCGTTTGCGCGATCGAATCATCAATTATGTCTGTCTCGAGCGGCAGGTCGACGTACCCCTGCGGTACGTCGACAGTGATGGAGATATTTGCGGATTCCGCGATTGTCGTCATCTCAGTCGTCGCCTCCGACCAGCGGGGTGATCATTGCCTTCACCGCTTTACCTGATCGGGCGAACACATCTACCGCCTCGACTGCGGAGACGGAGGCGTACGGCCCGGCGACTTTGGTCAATTGCAATACCTTGGTTGCCGCACCATCGAGCCTCAACGCCTCAGCGACTTTCGCGCCGCCGAGTCCTGAAACGATCTTGGACGATAGCAGCGGCTCGTGCGTCACAGCGTTCAGTGCTGCGGTGCCGAATCGTTCAGCTGCGCTAACTGTCTGTGCGGCGTGTGCCCCGACCGCAACAGCCTCGCCACCCCTGATGAGATTGAATCCGACCTTGACCGCAGAAATACCAGCTCCGCCGACAGGGGCAATTCCCAACGAGTCCAGGCCAACCGTCTTCCAGGCGCTGAGTTCTCCGTTCTTTAGGCCCTGCCGTATTTCTGGATCGGACAAATCAAGCCCTACGAGACCGACTGTCGCGACGGCCGCGACCGCAAAACCTATCGCATCGATCGGCGGGGGTGTGCACACGGCTACAACGCTGCCGAGCGCGGCGACAATCGACAGCGCTTGATGAATCCCCGCACGGTGCTCATCGATCCACTCGCCCAGGCTCTTGACAGCGTCGGTGATCCGATCCCAGATGCTCTTGTCGGGCGGGCTTGGAGCGAAATCCTTTGCGGCGGTACCCAATTCGCTCGCGATTCGACGGGCGAGGGTGTCGTGAGTGGTTTCGAGCTCGCGTGCGCGTTTGATGATCGCATCGATCTTCGCTTGCCGATCAACAACGGATGCGCTGGCGGAATTTACCTGGGCGACCGCAGCATTGAGGCGGGTTTGTGCTGCCTGCAAGCTCTCCGCATCCGAGAAACGCTGGTTCGCCAGTAGCAGGTCTGGATTGGAATTGGCCTGGTTCAAAGTCGCGACAGCCTGTGTGTGCTGTCCCTTGGCTTCCGCCGCCTCGGTCTCCAGTCCCTTGGCGGTCTCTTGGAAGCTGACGAGGTTCGTGTGCCACTCTTGGATCAGCGCGACCGCTTTTTCGAGTGAGCTCTGCGCATAGCCGAGATCCTGCGCCAGCGTGGCGTCGAAGCTGGCGCGGAATGCATTGCCAGCGTCGCCCTTCCACGCATCGTCGTTGCTGTTGCGCAAACGGCTCAACAGCTGGTCTGTCTCTTTGACCGCCTCGTACGATTTGCTGATCTGCCCTTGCAAACCGGCCACATCGCTCACCGCGCCGGGAACCGGATTGAAGCCCAGGTTGGGATATGGGTTCTCGGTCACGCCTGCTCCTCGGCGTCAACGACGGCTTTGGCCGCTTCGAGCGCCTTCGTGAAGGCGTCGTCCGTCGCCTGATAGGCCGCGAGGCACCGCGAGACCCCCTCCGCGGTCACCTTGGCCGACTCACCGATGCGCTCGACGCCGTACTTCCATCGGGTTTGAAAACTGTCGGCGGCGCTGTTGAGTTCCTTGGTACCGATATCTTTGTGGCTGTCTTTGGACATCGCCGTCATCGCCTCGTTCAGCACCAGTTCGGCGCTGTTCAGTGACTGGACAGCCTTGGTCAGCACTTCGATGTCGACGGTTAGAACAGTGGCCATGCCCACGCTCTTTCATACCGATATGGCTCGGCCCGGCCCCGGGACGGGACCGGCGGAAACCACACGCCTATGTAGTTGGACGCGACCGCGCGAAGATCGGTTCCATTGATTACGTGCCCCCGGCACATACGGCGAATCTGTTCAGCAGATCGTTGCGTCGAGATCGTGGGCGACCGTATCAAGGCCGGATTCGAGAGTCGTTGAGCCCCTGAGCCACCGGTGTGCCTCCTAACGCGTCGAGGCGACTGGAAATCCCCCGATCGACACCGCGGACCCTGCCGTGGGCTGGGAGTATCCGGAATGACGAACGCCTGCGCTGGTGGGCAGAGGCGTTCGGTATCGGTCAGCGGTTGGCGAGTTCGGCCAGTTGGTAGGCGAGCTTGGTGCGGACGGCGGGGATACTGGTCAGGATCGATATCGCGGTGTTGCGGGCCAGGCGGGCGGGCAGCGGGCGCAGGGTGGCCATCTTGGTCATGCGGTCGGTGAAGGCGACGACGCCGAGAGCTACTGGGCGGCGGGTGGTTTCGTAGGTGTCCAGTACGGTGTCGGGCTCGCCGTTGACGACTCGGGCGAGCAAGGGGCCGAGGAAGGCGGCGTCCTGGATGCCGGTGTTCATGCCCTGTCCGCCTGCGGGGCTGTGCACGTGGGCGGCGTCGCCTGCGAGCAGCACCCGGCCCGCGCGGTAGTGGTCGGCCACCCGGTGGTGCACCCGGAAGCGCGAGCTCCACTGCACCTCGCGGACCTGCACGGCGCCGCCGGGGCCGCGAGTGTCCAGGATGGCTCGGATGTCCTCGACGGTCGGGTGTTCGGGGGCCTCGGCGACGGTGGCGACGACCCGGTAGCGGTTGGGCTCGGTGTCGTCGGGCAGTGGCGCAACCACCGTCACGCCCTCGGGTGAAAGGTGCAGCGTCACTTCGTTGCGCGCGATCGGCCAGTCCATCCGGACGTCGGCGAGTACGAAGGATTCCGGATAGGTCGCACCGGTGAAGCCGATACCCGCCTGCTCACGGACGACGCTGTGCATACCGTCCGCACCGACCACATAGTCCGCGCGAAGGCGGCCGCGCGCGCCGGTGCCATCGGTGTATTCGACTGTGACGCCGCCGTTTTCGTCGGCGACGCGGGTGATCTCGTAGGGCCGGTACACCTCGCCGCCCGCCTTGCGCAGCCGCTCGAGCAAGACCGCCTCGGTGGTGTCCTGCGGTGCCATCAGCGTGTACGGGTACTCGGTGGGCAGTCCGTCGAACCGCACGGTGGCCAGGGTGCGGCCGCCGTCGCGCACCGTGAAGGTCGGCACCACGATGCCGCGAGAGATGAGTTCATCGGCGATGCCGAGTCCGTCGAGCACCTCCAGCGTTCTGGCGTGCACGACGGCGGCGCGGGAGGTGTTGGCGCCCTCGGTGAGCCGGTCCAGCAGGACGAAGTCGATTCCGGCGTCGGCGAGGGTGATCGCGGTGGTCAATCCGGCCGGACCGGCCCCGACGACGACGACGGAAGTGGTCTCCGGCAGCGGGGTGGTGTTCATCGGAACTCCTAAGTCAACATCTGTAGGCCAACGCTTGTTGGCATAACTGTAGCTCCGATCGACTGGGAACGTCAACAGTTGTTGGCCTACACTTGTTGGCATGAGTGTCGACACTGATCAACCGCCTGCGCGCCGCTCCGACGCGACCCGCGCGGCCATTCTGGAAGCCGCCCGTGCCCGCTTCGCCGCCGAGGGGTTCCGCAAGGCGACCATCCGCGCCATCGCCGCCGACGCCGCCATCGATCCATCAATGGTGATGCGCTATTTCGGCAGCAAGGACGGACTGTTCGCCGCAGCCGTCGATGTGCGCCTCGAGCTGCCGGATCTGGCGTCGGCCGAGCCGAGCAGCCTCGGCGAGTTGCTGGTTCGCCGATTCCTGGCGATTTGGGAGGACCAGCCCGATAACAAGGTGCTGGTGATTCTGCTGCGCTCATCGATCACCGATGAGACCGTGAGCGAACGCTTTCGGCAGATCTTCACCGAACAGGTGCTCCCCGCGGTGCTGCGCTTCGGCGATCCGGCCGATGCGCAGCGCCGCGGGGGATTGATCGTCACCCAGATGCTCGGGCTCGCACTATGCCGCTACGTGCTCGAGCTGCCGCCGGTGGTCGGCCTGACCCGCGACCAGATCATCGCGGACATCGCACCGACCCTCCAGCGTTACCTGACTTCCGCACCCAGCTAGATGTGCGCGCCGCCATCGACGTGAATCGTTGTGCCCGTCATGAATTCACGTCATCGGAGGCAACCATGGCGACCACGCCCGCGACCATCTCGGGTGCACCGAGCAGCGGGCCGATGGCCGGAGCCATCTTGCTTTCACCGATCCGCGGGCGCGGCTGGTGATCACCGAAAGTCAGATCCCGACTCTGGCCCGGAGCACCGAATCATCGGAGAAGTCGACCTGACGCTCGGCATTCGACAGCGCGGTCACCACACAGGTGCCGAAGGATCCGGATCGATCGAATAGTGTCGCACTGCCGACGGCGATTCCGTCCGCGCTGATGTGATTGTCGGCCTCCACGCCGATCTCCAGTCCGACGGGCGTGCGCGCCAGCGCCAGCGTCATATCGGTATTGATGAATCCGATTCCGGCACTGCCCCAGTTCGTCATCAGGCTCGTCGACTCACCGATCACCACGGCGCCGACGAATCCGGACGGGCTCTCCCCCTCTACCACCGGCATCGGCACCTGCCACATGCGCTTTCGACTGTCGTTCTGATGCTCGCCCATGCTCGACGACCAGCCATCAGCATGTGCGTCGCTGCCCCACAGCGGCACGGTCGGGCCCGTCGCGACCGGCACCGAAGGCGGCTCCGGATCGCCGGCACGGGTCCACAGGCTGCCCGGCGGCTGCTCGGATCGCTTCAGAAATATCGCTGTCGCCCTGGCCATATCCTCGCCGTCCTGCATCAGCGCGGCATCGGCGACCAGGATCCGCCGACCCTCCCGGACCAGTTCGGTCACCACGGTCACCGGCTTGTTGAGCGTCGGACGGAACAGGTCGACGGTCAGTCGCGCCGGTATGAATCCTTCCGAACAGTGCTGCCGCTCCAGCGCCCTGGCCATGAGACCGCAGATGGCGGGACCGTTGAGCATCTTCGGCGACCAGGCGCTGGCTGCGAACGGCAGCGGCGCGAAGCCATTCGCGGTGGCCTCGAAAAATCCATAGCGCATTGCCACTATCTCCTATTCCATGCCAGCGCGAAAGGCTCCGTCACGAACGATGCCGCCGCGCCCCGCCCCAACGACCCGCGCACGAACGACCGTGAACGGCACAGGGCTGCCGCGCTTTTCGCGGCAGCCCTGCCGGTCTCAGGTCGTACCCGCCGTCTTACTTGCCGCTCGCCTCGGCGTGCTCGTCGGCCGGGCGCTCCTCGGTCTGTGCCTTGGCCCACCGGTAATCCGGCTTGCCCGCCGGATTGCGCTTGATCTGGTCCACGAACCACAGGCTGCGCGGCAGCTTGTATGGCGCGATCTCCTGGGTGAGCACCGGGCGCAGTTCATCCAGGGTGGGCCGCCTATCGCCGCGACACTGCACGACCGCGACCACCCGCTGTCCCCACCGCTCATCGGGGACACCGACCACCAGTGCGTCGAAGACCTCCGGGTGGATCTTGAGCGCGCCCTCGACCTCCTCCGGGTAGATCTTCTCGCCACCGCTGTTGATGCTGACCGAACCGCGGCCGAGCATGGTGACGGTGCCGTCCTCCTCGACCCGGGCGTAGTCGCCCGGAATGGAGTAGCGAATTCCGTTGAACTCCTTGAACGTTGCCTTGGTCTTGGCCTCGTCCTTGTAGTAGCCGACCGGAATGTGGCCGCTGCGCGCGATGAATCCGACCTGCCCGGAGCCCGGGACCACCGGATTGCCGTCGTCGTCGAGCACCTGGGTGGCGGCGTCGATCTTCACCCGCGGACCACCGGTGTGGTTGGCGCCCTTGGTGACAACGGCCAGACCGCCGAAACCGGTTTCGGAGGAGCCGATGGAATCGGTGATCATCCGGTTCGGCAGCAGTTCCAGGAACTTGTCCTTGAGCGTCGGCGAGAACAGCGCGGCACTGCTCGCCATCACGTACAGACTCGAAAGGTCGTACGGCGCACCGGTTTCCGGATTGCCCTCGAGCAGGGCGTCGACCATCGGCCGGGCCATGGCGTCACCGGTGATGAAGATGAGGTTGATCTTGTGCCGGTCGATGTGCTGCCACACCCCGTGGCCGGTGAACTCCGGGATCATCACGGCCTTGCCGCCGTCGAACAGGCTGTGGAAGGTCGCCGTCTGTGAGCCACCGTGGATCATCGGCGGAATCGGGAACCGGACCATCTGCGGATTGCCCGCGCCGGTCTTGGCCTGATGCCATTCGTCCTCGACGTATTCGCCGGTGAGGAAGTTGATGCCGCCGCCGAGTACGCGCCACCAATCCTCGTGCCGCCACATCACCCCCTTGGGCAGGCCGGTGGTGCCGCCGGTGTAGAGCATGAAGATATCGTCCGCGGAGCGCTCACCGAAGTTCCGCTCGCCCGAGGACTGCGCCAGCACCGCCTCGTATTCCACCGAATCCGCTGCGGTGGGGATGGTGCCGGTCGTATCGTCGTCCACGACGATGACCGTCTTCAACAGGGGCGTCTTCGGAAGAACTCCGGTCACCCGGTCGCTGTAGCGGCGCTCGTGGATCAGCGCGACCATATCCGAATTATCGAAAATATACTGCAACTCGTTCTCGACATATCGGAAGTTCACGTTGATCATCACGGCGCGGGCCTTGAAGACCGCGACCATGGCCTCGACGGCCTCGATCGTGTTCCGCGAATAGATGCCCACCTTGTCGCCCGGTTGGACACCCTGTTGCAGCAGGTAGTTGGCGAGTTTATTGGCCCGCTCCTCCAACTGCGCGTAAGTCACCTCGCGGCCGTCGTCGGCCAGCGCTACGCGGTCGGGCATCAGATCGATGGCGTGTTCGACTAGGTCCGCTATGTTGTAGCTCACAAAGCTAAAAATAGAACGTGTTACTGTTTCTGACAAGGCTGAATTTGCCGCCCCGGCCGGCTCCGCCGGCCTGCCATCCCCCTGGAGTGTCAGGAGATCGAGTAATGCCAGATTGCCTCGTCGAGAAGCGCGATCACGTCCTCATCGTCACCATGAATCGCCCCGAGGCCCGCAACGCACTGTCGGCCGAGATGATGGCGATCATGCGCGACGCCTGGGACCAGGTGGACAATGATCCCGATATCCGCGTCGCGATCCTGACCGGCGCAGGCGGCGCGTTCTGCGCCGGCATGGACCTCAAGGCGATGTCCGCTCGGCACCCCGGCGACGCCTCGACCGCGGGTAGTTTTGATCCGACCAAATTGGAGGCGCTGCTCAAGGGCCGCCGGCTCACCAAACCGCTGATCGCGGCGGTGGAGGGTCCGGCCATTGCCGGTGGCACCGAGATCCTGCAGGGCACCGATATCCGAGTGGCCGGGGAGAGCGCGAAATTCGGTGTGTCCGAGGCGCGTTGGGGCCTGTTCCCGCTCGGCGGCTCGGCCGTTCGGCTGGTCCGCCAGATTCCCTACACCGTCGCCGCCGACATTCTGCTGACCGGCAGGCATGTGACCGCCGCCGAGGCCAAGGAGATCGGGCTGATCGGGCATGTGGTCCCGGACGGCACCGCATTGGACAAGGCCCTGGAACTCGCCGCGCAGATCGCGGCGAACGGACCCGTTGCGGTGCAGGCGATTCTGCGCACCATTCGGGAGACCGAGGCCATGCCGGAGGAGGACGCCTTCCAGATCGAGGCCAAACTCGGCATGGCGGTATTCCGGACCGCCGATGCCAAGGAGGGCCCCAAGGCCTTCGCCGAAAAGCGCAAGCCCACCTTCACCGGCAGCTGAATTACGTTCTCGCCGAGGCGATCCGAATGGTGGCACCCGGGCCACCATTCGACCGGCCGCGGCGGGATCAATTGCCGGGATAGTCCATCCAGAAGGGCTCCCACTGGTGGCCATCGGGGTCGATGAAGGTGCGGCCGAACATGCCGACCTGGGCCTCCTCGGCGCGGCGATCCTCGTGCAGCTCCTCGGTGGCGCCAGCGGCCAGCGCGGCCTCGGTGAGGATGTCCACCTCGCGCGCGCTCGCCAGCGATAGCGCGAACGCGCCGCCGACCGTTGCGACGGTATCGGCGATCGGGCGCGTGGCGAAGGTCGTGAAGAAGTCCCTGGTGAGCAGCATGGCGCAGATATTGTCGTCGACGACGATGCAGGCGGCGTTCTCATCGGTGAAGTCCTGGTTCACCTTCCAGCCGATGGCCTCGTAGAAATTCTTGGACCGGCCCAGGTCTGCGACGGGGAGATTGATGAAGATCATCTTGCTGGGCATGGGTGGTCCTAACGTCGTCTTCGGCGGTTTATATGTACAGACGGGACGACCGCGGCGAACTCATCGCGGCGGCGCCAGCGGACCCGAGCCCAAGCCGACGTCCCCGCCGTGGTGATCTTGATTCCGCAGGTAGAGGGCCTTCGGGTCTCGAATGTGTCGGTGGGCTGTGGCAGGGTGACACCCATGAACGACTCGTCCGGCTCGACCGTCGGCCTCACCCCGGACGTCCTCGCATCCTTCGAAGGACATCGGCGGGAGCTGTGCGCCTACGCCTATCGCATGCTCGGCTCCTCCTTCGAAGCGGAGGACGCGGTCCAGGAGACCTTCACCCGCGCGTGGAAGTCCTATGACTCGTTCGAGGGTCGCGCCAGCCTACGGTCCTGGCTGTACAAGATCACCACCAATGTCTGCCTCGATATGCTCGACGGCCCGCAGCGCCGGGCCAGGCCGATGGATCTGTCCGGTCCGTCACGGCCGGATTCGCCGCTGCCCATGCCGCAGCCGGATTACGTCTGGATCGAGCCGATCCCCAATGCGCTTGCCTTCGGCTCGGATCCGGCCGACCACGCCTCCGCCAAGGACACGCTGCGGCTGGCATTCGTCGCCGCCTGTCAGCATCTGCCCGCCACCCAGCGCGCCATCCTGATCATGCGAGAGGTACTGCGATTTTCGGCCAGCGAGACCGCCGAGGCGCTGACCATGTCCCCCGCATCGGTGAACAGCGCACTCCAGCGCGCCAGGGCGACCATGTCGAAGGTGCAGCCCGCCGACACCGACACCTACGACGAATCCGATGACAATCAGCGCAAACTTGTCGACGATTTCGTCAAGGCCTTCGAGGCCTACGATATGGACACCCTGACCACCCTGCTGAAAGCCGATGTGGCACTGTCCATGCCACCGATCGAACTGTGGATCTCGGGCCCCGAGAATGTGGCCGCCTTCATGCTCGGCACCGGCAGCGGCTGCCGCGATTCCCGCATGATCCGCCTGCCAGGCGCCAACGGCCACCCAGCCTTCGGCCACTACAAACCGCACGAAAGCGAAGCGGGCGTATGGGTTCCGTGGTCGATCACGGTCCTCGAACTGGACGGCGACAGCATCGCCGGACTCAACTTCTTCCTCGACACCGAGAAGCTGTTCCCGCTGTTCGGATTGGCACCGGAGCTACGCGAACCCGCCTGAGCCTTCGCCGCCGGTGGTCCGCGGCGGGATGGTGAAACGACAGCCGGTTCGGAGGCTTAGCTGGCCCAGCGGGTAGGTAGACAGGTCGAGCAATCGAGCCGGGCGGGCACGCCGTTGAACATACCCAGTCCAGGTGCTCGTCGAACGTAGTCATAGGGCCGCCGAATATGGCATGGCGACAACCATTTGACTACGTTCGACGGAACTCCGCTATGAGGCCGGGATATAGCGGTCGCGGAGTTTGCGCTTGTAGAGCTTGCCGTTGGGGTCGCGGGGGAGTTCGTCGAGGTAGTCGATGGAGCGGGGCATTTTGTATTTCGCCAATTGGGTTGCGGCGTAGGCCAACAGTTCGGCGGTGAGGTCGTCGTTGCCGTCGACACCGGATACCGGCTGGACGACGGCCTTGACCTCTTGGCCCCAATCCGGGTGCGGCAGGCCGAAGACCGCGACGTCTTCTACCTTCGGGTGGGTGGTGAGGACGTTCTCGATCTCGGCCGGGTAGATGTTCACACCACCGGACAGGATCAGGTCGGAGCGGCGGTCGTGCAGGTAGAGGTAGCCGTCCTCGTCGAGGTGGCCGATATCGCCGACGGTGAAAAGGTCACCGACCCTTGACTCTTCGGTCTTCTCCTTGGCGTGGTGGTATTCGAAGCTGGAGGCACCCATCTTCATATAGACCAGACCGGGCTCCCCGGTGGGCAACTCGGAGCCGTCCTCCTCGCTGAGCACCTTGATGACCGACCACGGCCAGGCCTTGCCCACCGAGCCCGGCTTCTTCAGCCAGTCGGTGCCGTTGATGACCGTGCCGCCGCCCTCGGTCGCCGCGTAGTACTCGGTGACCGTCGGTCCCCACCACTCCAGCATCTGCCGCTTGGTCTCGGCCGGGCACGGGGCCGCGCCGTGCACCATGCTGCGCAGCGATGACACGTCGTACTTCGCGCGCACCTCCGCGGGCAGCGCGAGCAGCCGGTGGAACTGGGTCGGCACCATATGGCTGTGGGTCACCCGATACTTGTCGATGAGCCGCAGCATCTCCTCGGCGTCCCAGCGATCCATCAGAACGAGCTTGTGCCCCAACTGAATAGAGATGGTCGCGAAGTTCAGCACGGCCGTGTGATACAGCGGCGAACCACAGATGTGCACGTGATCGTCATAGGGATTCAGTTCGAACAGGCCGAAGAACGCGGTCGAAGCCACCGGAACGACATCCGGGTCGGTGCCGGTGAGCGGACGCCGAACGCCCTTGGGCCGCCCCGTGGTTCCCGAGGTGTAGAGCATCGGCGCACCCGTGGTCCGGTTGTCGGGCCGACCGGTATCGGCGGCACCCAGCCAGGCCACGGACTTGAAACCCTCGATCTCGCCGACCGCGAAGCGCGCGGTGGCCGGCAGCCCGGCCTCATCCGCCGCGGCGATCGCGGTGGCGGCGAACCGGTCGCTTGCGATGAAGGCCTTGGCCTCGCTATCGGCGAGGATGTAGGCCACCTCGGGGCCGGTCAGATGCCAGTTGACCGCGACGATGTACAGCCCGGCCTGGTAGGCCGCGAAGTAGGCGGCGACCGCCTCGACGCAGTTGTGCACCATGCTGACCAGCACGTCACCGGGCTGTAGGCCGAGTGCCCGCAGGCCGGTGCCGTAACGGTTTGCGAGCGTGGCCAATTCGCGATAGGTCACCTCGCGGCCGGATGGATCCACCAGGGCGATCCGATCGGGTTCCGCGTTCGCGATGTTCCACAGACCGAGAATTTCTACTGACTCCTGCGTCGTCATTCTTACGAATTTAGAACGTGTTCTACATCTGTACAAGGGGTGCGAGCCGATGCAACTGCTCGATATCTGGAACAGACACCAGCATCTCGGTGACCCCGGCGGCTTCCCAGACTTCGAGTTGCTTACGCACATGCTCCTCGTCGCCGATGATCGCGGTATCCAGAATCAGCTCATCCGGCACCAGCGCCGCCGCCTCGGCCTTCTTGCCGGACTGGAAGAGCCTGCCGATCTCGTCCACCTCGCGTTCGTAGCCCATCCGCCGATAGACCTGCGCGTGGAAATTCAACTCCGGCGCACCCATGCCGCCGATGTAGAGCGCCATGATCCAGCGCATCCGCTCGAGTTCACTCTTGGGGTCGTCGGTGATCACCACCTGACAGCTCGCGGCGATCTCGAAATCGTCCCGCGAACGCCGCGCACCCGCCCTGGCGAAGCCCTCGTCGAGCCAGTCGTTGTACATCCCGGCCAGTCGCGGCGCGTAGTAGATCGCGAGCCAGCCGTCGGCGATCTCGGCCGTCAGCGCGACATTCTTCGGCCCCTCCGCACCCAGCCAGATCGGCATATCCGCACGTAGCGGATGCACGATCGGCTTGAGCGGCTTACCGAGTCCGGTCGATCCCGGTCCGGTGTAGGGCAGCGGGTACTGCGGCCCGTCATTGGTGACCGGCGCCTGCCGCTCCAGGATGCGGCGAATGATGCCGACATACTCCCTGGTGCGCTGCAATGGCTTGGCGAACGGCTGTCCGTACCAGCCCTCGACCACCTGCGGCCCGGAGACGCCGAGCCCGAGAATGGCCCGGCCGCCGCTGAGATGGTCCAGCGTCAGCGCGTGCATGGCCGTCGCGGCGGGGGTACGCGCCGACATCTGCACCACCGAGGTCCCCAGCCGCACCCGCTGCGTGGCCGAGCCCCACCACATCAGCGGCCCGAAGGCATCCGATCCCCAGGATTCGGCCGCGAATACCGCGTCGAAACCCGCCGCCTCGGCGGCGACAACCAACTCGCCCGCGTTCTGTGGCGGCTGCGCCATCCAATACCCGAGTTGCAATCCGAACTTCATGCGCGACCTCTTTCTCTCGCTAGCGATTGCTTGCAGGTCGCTCGAAAGGGCCAGCAAGTTCTTGCCACCAGAATAAGAACCTGTTCTACTCGATATCGTGACTCAGGGGAATACCGCATCCGGGACAATCGCGGATGAGAGAGGGCCGGAATTGAACACACCGCCCGATGTACTCAGTGCACCCCTTCGGGTGCAATTCGACTACACGCGGTCGGTCGGGCCGGTCATCGGCACCTTCCTGACCGAGCTGCGCGGCCGCAAGATCGTCGGCGTGCGCGGCTCGGACGGCCGGGTGCTGGTACCGCCGCCGGAATACGATCCGGTCACCTCGGCGGCGCTGACCGAATTCGTCGACGTGGCCGATACCGGCACCGTCCGGTCGTGGACCTGGGTCCGCGATCCGCTGCCCGGCCAGCCGTTCGACCGCCCGTTCGCCTGGGCGCTGATCCAACTCGACGGCGCGGACACCACCATGCTGCACGCCGTCGATGTCGCCGGACCCGAGGACATCCACACCGGACAGCGCGTGGTCGCCCGGTGGGCGACCGAGCCCACTGGCAGCATCAAGGACATCGTCTGCTTCGAACCGGGCGAAACCTCCACCGCACCAGCGCAATCCGGTTCGGACGGCGAGCCGGTCACCATGCTCGTCACACCGGTCGACCTGAACTACATGCACAGCGCCTCCCCGCAGGAGACCATCTACCTGCGCGGCCTGGCCGAGGGCAAACTGCTCGGCGGGCGCACCGACGCCGCGGGCAAGGTGTACTTCCCGCCGCGCGGCGCCAATCCGACCGACGGCAGGCCGACCGACGAGATCGTCGAACTGCCCGACCGCGGCATTGTGACCACCTTCTGCATCGTGAATGTGCCGTTCCTCGGCCAGCGCATCAAGCCGCCGTATGTCGCGGCCTATGTGCTGCTCGACGGCGCCGATATCCCGGTGCTGCACCTGGTGCTCGGCACCGAGGCGAGCGAGGTGCGCATGGGCATGCGGGTGGAGGCGGTGTGGAAACCGCGCGAGGAGTGGGGCTTCGGGCTCAGCAATGTGGACCACTTCCGCCCCACCGGCGAGCCGGATGCCGACTACGACACCTACAAGCACCACCTCTGAGAGGCCACGTTGACGAACAACGCTCTGCCTACCCACCCCGCCGTCTCCGCCCGCTCCGACGGCTACCGTCCCCCTTGCGACATCGCGGTCGTGGGATTCGCCCACTCACCGCATGTGCCGGAGACCTTCGGCACCACCAACGGTGTCGAGATGCTGGTGCCCGTCTTCCAGCAGCTCTACACCCGACTCGGCATCACCAAGTCCGATATCGACTTCTGGTGCTCCGGTTCCTCGGACTACCTCGCGGGCCGCGCCTTCTCGTTCATCTCGGCGGTGGACGCCATCGGCGCGGTACCGCCGATCAACGAATCGCATGTCGAGATGGACGCCGCCTGGGCACTGTACGAGGCGTTCGTGAAACTGCGCTCCGGACAGGCGAAGACCGCGCTGGTATACGGCTTCGGCAAGTCCTCCGCGGGCACGCTGCGCCAAGTGCTCACCATGCAGCTCGATCCCTATCTGGTCACTCCGCTCTGGCCGGACGCCTGGTCGATCGCGGGTCTGCAGGCACGGGCCGGACTGGATGCGGGTCGCTGGACCGAGCGCGATATGGCCGCGGTCGCCGCCGGTGACTCGGGCGATATCGCAACCCTGCTCGCCACACCCTATGTCGCCGATCCGCTGCGCGAGCACGATATCGCGCCGATCACCGACGGCGCCGCCGCGATTGTGCTCGCGGTCGGCGACCGGGCCCGGGAACTCTGCGAGCGCCCGGCCTGGATCACCGGTATGGCGCACCGGGTGGACACACCCAATCTCGGCGCCCGCGATCTGACCGTCTCACCGTCGACTTCGGCCGCGGCACAGTCGGTTACCGGCGGCGATACCAGCGGCTTCGATATCGCCGAACTGCATGCGCAGTTCAGCCATCAGCAGCTGATCCTCACCGAGGCGATCGGGTTGCGGCCCGAGACCAAGGTGAATCCGTCCGGCGGCGCACTCGCCGCCAATCCGATGTTCGCGGCGGGCCTGGAGCGCATCGGCTTCGCGGCCGAGGCGATCATGGGGGGCACCGCGAATCGGGCGCTCGCCCATGCCAGCAGTGGACCGGCCCTGCAACAGAACTTGGTAGCCGTTTTGGATTCGGAGGCGAGCCGATGAGTTTTCCCGCTGCGGTGCTCGGCACCGGACAAACCCATCACGTGACGAAACGAACCGATGTGTCCATGGCGGGCATGTGCCGCGAGGCCATCGATCGTGCACTCGACGACGCCGGGCTCACCATCGCCGATATCGACGCGGTGGTGGTCGGTAAGGCGCCGGACTTCTTCGAGGGCGTCATGATGCCCGAGCTGTATCTGGCGGATGCACTGGGCGCCACCGGAAAGCCGCTGCTGCGCGTGCACACCGCCGGATCCGTAGGCGGCTCCACCGGTATCGTCGCCGCCAATCTGGTGCAGGCCGGGGTGCACAAGCGGGTGCTCGCCATCGCCTGGGAGAAGCAGTCGGAATCGAATGCCATGTGGGCGTTGTCGTTTCCGGTGCCCTTCACCATGCCGGTCGGCGCGGGCGCGGGCGGCTACTTCGCACCGCATGTGCGCTCCTACATTCGCCGGTCGAACGCGCCGGGCCATATCGGCGCGATGGTCGCAGTGAAGGATCGCCGCAACGGTGCGAAGAATCCCCTCGCACACCTGCACCAGCCCGATATCACGCTGGAGCAGGTGCTCTCCTCCCAGATGCTGTGGGATCCGATCCGATTCGACGAGACCTGCCCGTCCTCGGACGGCGCCTGCGCCGTGGTGATCGGTGACGAGGAAGCCGCCAAGGCCATCGAGGCCACCGGCAAGACCGTCGCCTGGGTACACGGCACCGCCATGCGCACCGAGCCGACCACCTTCGCCGGACGCGATCAGGTCAGTCCGCAGGCCGGACAGGATGCGGCCGCCGCGCTGTGGCAGGCCGCCGGAATCACCGACCCGCTCAAAGAGATCGACGTGGCCGAGATCTACGTGCCGTTCTCCTGGTTCGAGCCGATGTGGCTGGAGAACCTGGGCTTCGCCGCGCCGGGCGACGGCTGGAAGCTCACCGATAAGGGCGAGACCGAAATCGGCGGCACGCTGCCGGTCAACCCGTCCGGCGGCGTGCTGTCCTCGAATCCGATCGGCGCCTCCGGACTCATCCGGTTCGCCGAGGCCGCCAAACAGGTCATGGGCCGGGCCGGGGACTATCAGGTCGCGAATGCCAAGAAGGCGCTCGGACACGCGTATGGCGGTGGGTCGCAATACTTCGCCATGTGGGTTGTGGGCTCGGAGCAGCCTCGCTGACGCTCGGCCGTCTCCGAGCCCACGGACTCCGAAGGTCGACCGGGGGCGCTTCGCTTCCCCGGTCGACGTATACCGATTCGATGACTACTGCCTATTAGGACCGCTGATATGAGCCAAGGAACATTGAAGTTCACCCTCGGCATCGCGCTGAGTCCGCTGGAGCAGCTGCCCGAGCTGGCGAAAACCGCTGAGGAGTGCGGGTTTTCATCGATCGCACTCCCCGACTCGCTGTTCTACATGGAGTCGGCGTCGGCGAAGTATCCCTATACTGCCGACGGCAGCCGGTTCTGGGGACCGGAGACGCCATGGGTCGACCCGCTCATCGGTGCGACCGCCATGGCGGCGGTGACCAGCCGGATTCACTTCTACACCAACGTGCTCAAGCTCGGTTCCCGCAATCCGCTGCTGCTCGCCAGGCAGGTCGGCTCGGTGGCCAACCTGTCCGGCAACCGTTTCGGATTCGGCGTCGGAATCGGTTGGGCACCAGAGGAATTCGAATGGTGCGGGGTGCCGTACGCCAAGCGTGGCGCGCGGGTCGACGAGATGATCGAGGTCATCAAGTTGGTGCTCGGCGGTGGCATGGTCGAATACCACGGGGAATTCTTCGATTTCGATCCGCTGCAGATCAGCCCGGCGCCGAGCCAGCCGGTCCCGTTCTATATCGGCGGCCACACCGAACCCGCACTACGCCGGGCGGCCAAGGTCGGTGACGGCTGGACCTCGGCAATGATGACCTATGCCGAACTGTGCACCACCATCGGCAAGCTCGGCGCGCTGCGCGCCGAATTCGGCCGCGAACAGGTACCGTTCGAGATCCAGGCGGTGTGCGTTGACAAGTTCGGACGCGCCGGATATCAGGATCTGGCCGATGCCGGGGTGACCGATGCGATCGTGATCCCGTGGCTGGCCGATGGCATCGGCTTCGACGGTGAACTGGCGGCCAAGCAGGAGTCACTGCGCCACTTCGCCGCGAAGAATATCGAGGAACCCATCGTCGCGAAGGCAACAGTATGAGTACCACCGAACATTCAGCACGGGCCGCCGGACTCGCATCGCAGGCCGCGGTGCGAGCGCGGGATAAGCAGGCGTGGGTCGATCTGTTCGCGACCGACGGCATTGTCGAAGATCCCGTCGGCCCTTCGGGTTTCGATCCGGAGGGCAAGGGTCATCGCGGCAAGGAGGCCATCGCGGCATTCTGGGATATGGCGATCGCGAAGACCGATTCGATCGAATTCCACTTCGGGGACTCCTTCGCCTGCGGCAATGAGATCGCCTTCACCGGCCTGATCCGCACCAGGATGGGCGGGCACCAGATCGATGCCGAGGGCGTATTCACCTACAAGGTGGACGAAACGGGCAAAATCGCTGCGCTGCGGGCATTTTGGGAGGTCGACCGCGCCATGGCGACCGCGAAGCGCACTACCTGAGCACGCTGCCTTCCCCTCGGGGCAGCACGAAGGGGGCCCTCGTACCGGCAAGGGGACTACCGGTGCGAGGGCCCTTTCGTATGGACCCAGGCCGCCGACACAAGCCTGGGTCCGCGACGTCTCAGTGCGCGACCGGGCAGCCCGAGCCCTTGTAGTCGACCTGGAACTCCTTGACACCGTTGAGCCAACCCGAGCGCAGTCGCTTCGGATCACCGAGCTTGGTGATATCGGGCATGGCGTCGGCTATGG
The DNA here is from genome assembly GCF_053602975.1 of Nocardia sp. NPDC004278. NCBI lineage: Bacteria > Bacillati > Actinomycetota > Actinomycetes > Mycobacteriales > Nocardiaceae > Nocardia > Nocardia sp. NPDC004278. The sequence continues at coordinate 66,836 of NZ_JBSGEQ010000008.1, read as the reverse complement.
CGTTGAAGATCAGGTCGACTTCCATCCGGGCCAGATTCGCGCCGATGCAGAAGTGCGCACCGGTACCGCCGAAGGACAAGTGCTGGTTGTCCTTTCGCGTGATATCGAACTGCTCCGGATTCTCGAAGACCTCCTCGTCGAAGTTGGCCGAGCGGTAGAGCATGACCACCCGCTGCCCCTTCTTGATCTGCACACCCCCGAGTTCGGTGTCCTCCAGCGCGGTCCGCTGGAACGAGGTGACCGGGGTCGCCCACCGGATGATCTCGTCGGCGGCGGTGGCCGGGCGTTCCTGCTTGAACAGCTCCCATTGATCCGGATGCTCCAGGAAGGCCGCCATACCGTGGGTGATCGCATTGCGGGTGGTCTCATTGCCCGCGACGGCCAGCATGATGACGAAGAAGCCGAACTCCTCCGGGGTCAGCTCATCGCCGTCGACATCGGCCTGGATCAACTTGGTGACGATGTCATCGGCCGGACATTCCTTGCGCGCCGCGGCCATTTGGTAGGCGTAGCCGAGCACCTCGGCGGAGGCGGCGACCGGATCGGCGTCGTTCTCCGGATCGTCATAGCCGGTCATATCGTTCGACCAGGTGAAGACCTTGCCGCGGTCTTCCTGCGGGACGCCGATCAGCTCGGCGATGGCCTGCAGCGGCAGTTCCGAGGCGACCTGGGTGACGAAGTCGCCGGATCCGTTTTTCGCTGCCTCCTTCACGATGGACTCGGCCCTCGCCTTGAGTTCGGCGCGCAGGCCGTTGATCACGCGCGGGGTGAAACCCCGGGAGATGATCTTGCGCAACTTGGTGTGATGCGGTGCGTCCATGTTCAACAGCACGAAGCGCTGCAGTTCGATCTGCTCGCGGGTGATGTCGTCGTTGAAACGCGGGATCGCGGTGTTTTCGAAGTTGGAGAACACATCGCTGCGGCGCGACACCTCCTTGACGTCCGCGTGCTTGCTCACTACCCAGAAGCCCTCGTCGTGGAAGCCGCCGATTTCGGGGGGCTGCGGATTCCACCAGATCGGTGCGGTGCGACGCAGTTCGGCGTACTCCGCCACCGGAACACGCTCGGCGTAAATGTCCGGGTCCGTGACATCGAACCCATCCGGCAGATTCGGCCGGGCATTCCGCGGGTCAACCACCAGATGTCTCCTTCGACAAACTGAAACACGTTCTACAATCATTGAAGCATAGGCTGCATAATGAGGGAAGAACAGGACAGATTCGCCTGTCGCAGGTATGAACACACGTTTCATTTTTCTGTCCCTGAAGAAAGGTTGGACATGGGCACACCCGTCATCGTCGAGGCCGCTCGCACCCCCATCGGCAAGCGCGGCGGCTGGCTCGCAGGTCTACACGCCGCCGAACTGCTCGGCCTCGCCCAGCGCGGGCTGCTCGATAAGGCGCATCTGGATCCCGCCCAGGTGGAACAGGTTATCGGCGGCTGCGTCACCCAGGCCGGTGAGCAGTCCAATAACGTGACCCGCGTCGCCTGGCTGCACGCCGGGCTGCCATGGCAGGTCGGCGCCACCACCATCGACGCCCAGTGCGGTTCGGCGCAGCAGGCCAACCACCTCATCGCCGGACTGATCGCGACCGACGCCATCGAGATCGGCATGGCCTGCGGCGTGGAGGCGATGAGCCGAGTTCCCTTGGGCGCCAACGTCGGCGAGCACGCCGGTCCGCGCCGGCCCGCCTCCTGGAATATCGATCTGCCGAACCAGTTCGAGGCGGCCGAGCGTATTGCCAAGCGGCGCGGCATCACTCGCGCCGATATCGATGAACTCGGCGTCCGTTCGCAGCGCCTGGCCGCCCAGGCCTGGGCCGAGGGCCGCTTCGACCGCGAGGTGCTGCATGTGACGGCGCCAGCGGTCGACAAGGAAGGCAATCTCACCGGCGAGAAGCTGGACGTGACAAGGGATCAGGGTCTGCGCGAAACCACACTCGAAGGTCTGGCCAAGCTGAAGCCGGTCCTGGAGGGTGGAATCCACACCGCGGGCACCTCATCGCAGATCTCCGACGGCGCGGCCGCGGTACTGCTAATGGACGAAAAGGCCGCGCAGCGAGCGGGTTTGCGCCCGCGCGCCCGGATCGTGACGCAGGTGCTGGTCGGCGCGGAGCCCGAGTTCCACCTCGACGGGCCGGTGCAGGCGTGCACCCGACTGCTCGAACGGTCCGGCATGAATATCGGCGACATCGACCTTTTCGAGATCAATGAGGCTTTTGCGGCAGTTGCACTTTCATGGGCCTCTGTACACAAGCCGGACATGGACCGGGTAAATGTAAACGGCGGCGCTATCGCACTCGGACATCCGGTGGGTTCAACCGGATCCCGGCTCATCACAACGGCTTTGCACGAACTCGAGCGAAGCGGAGGCAGCACCGCGATGGTGCTCATGTGTGCGGGCGGCGCACTCGCAACAGGCACCATCATCGAGAGATTGTAAGAGTTTCAACCAATTCCGGTGCCTTGGTTGAACGTTCATCCCAATGAGCCCAAAACGTGTCGTACGCCACACAAACACCAGGACACGCCACTAGATGACTCGTCAGCTATCTTGGGGTTATCATCAGTCTGTCGGGGAAGGTGCTCGCGACGGGCAAGAACCGGTTCACACCACGTTTTCCCAAGAGCCGTTGGCGTGACCCGCAAACGCGACCGTCGCAGTGTCTTCCCGGGAGCGGCACCTAGAAGCTTCAAGGAAATCCTGAATCAGGCGTAGGTTTTCAGTTACTGAGCCGCTAATATCAATGATACGTATCCGAGATAACGACTGTTAGTACAGCGAAGGGAATTGGGCGGCTCACAATGGCTGATTTCGCGGCGCGGCTGAACAAGCTGTTCGAAACCGTGCATCCCCCGGGGCGCAAGCCGCACACCAACGCGGAGGTTGCGGCTGCGCTGACGGCCTCCGGACATCCGATCTCGAAACCGTACCTCTCACAGTTGAGGTCGGGACAGCGGACCAATCCGTCGGATGAAACGGTGGCTGCACTGGCCAAGTTCTTCAAGGTCAAGCCGGACTACTTCTTCAACGACATCTATGCCGCCAAGATCGATCATGATCTGGAGTTGCTGTCCCAGCTGCAGGGCTACGGGCTGCGACGGCTGTCGAGCAGGGCGTTCGACCTGTCCGAAGAATCACAGAACCTCCTCACCTCCATGGCGGAGAAATTGCGGGCAAGTGAAGGTCTGCCCGAAATTCCTCCGGATGGCACCGAATAGGTTCTCCCGCAGCGCAGTACGGTGCGACCCACAAGGTCGCACCGTACTGCGTCATGGGTATGGCCCCACCAGAACGCGGACACACCCGCGGTGCCCCTAAAGTTGTGGGCTTGGTGGCGCGTACAGGGTTGCGATAAAAGCGCGCCCCAATAGACCCGCTACTGACGAAATCAGTTGCGCGGATACGTCAACAGACACAAGGAATCCGGCACTGCGGAAGCGGTGCCGGATTCCTTGCTATGTCAACCTTATTGAATACCCGGAGCGAGTCCTTCGGAATGCCTCGAGCCGATGGGTTTTGATGTCACTCGATCAATTTCGGACCGACGATGCGGCGCCCGCTTGGTAGGCGCGCGCGATTGCCTGGACCCACCCGCGGGGACTAATACCCTCCGGCGGAGCAATCCACCGCGCGTCGACTACCACCTCACCCAATGGGTTTCGCGCCCACTGCGCGACCCGGTCGGCCCGCGCGGAGACCAGCGGCGGTGGCGGACCCGCACTTACCAGCTCGACGCCGCCGCCGGATTGCAGATATAACGCGTCCATGATCTGCGCGACCTGATCGGATGCCCTGAGCTGAGTGGAGGTACCCGTCTGCTCGTGCGCGACCACTTCCGGAAACCGCCCGACCATGGTGCGGTGCAGAACCTTGATCTGCCGCAACAGGATTCGCGCACGTATCCACAGCTCGACCACGATCCACACCGCACCGAACGCGATGAGCAGGGCCGCCGCCGCCCAGGCGGGCCAGCCCCAGTCCGGTTCGCCGGGCTTCGCGACCGGTGCGTCGATGACGTCCCGGCGGATCTGCAGCACGGCGAGCAGCGCGACGAGCGCGGTCCCGGCGGTATAGCTGGCAATACCGCGACCGAGCGTCGTCCAGTCCAGGTTGCGCACACCGGTGATGACGATGAAAACGCAGCCGAGCGCGACCGCGATCCAGCCGAAGGTGGTGGACCAGAACAGATTTACCGCCATCGCGACCGAGCCGATGCCATAGATCACGAACGCGATCTGACGCAGATTGCGGCGGGAGACGACCGGCCAGGCCGCCGACGCGACCACCGAGGTCGCGGTCGCGAACAGCATCCAGGCCGAGGTCACGACGCCGTCGGACAGCGGGCCCGAAGGCAGACCGCGCGGCAGCAGATCGGCTATGGCGAGCGCGATTTCGGGAACCGCGACGGTGGCTCCGAGTGCGACCGCCGCGACCGCGACGACGATCGCCACCCGCGCGGTCGTCGCGGGCTTCACCAGTACACGACCGACACGCGCACCGGCGGCGACCCAGACCAGCATGGCCGTCAACCAGAGCGTCATCCGAGCGCCTCATCGAATCGAAGGACCGAGACGCCTGCGCCCCGGCTGTTGAACACGCGGAGTCGGGTCATCAGCATGGCGGCGAAGGTTTCGGCCTCCCATTCCGCGAGTTCGTCCGTACCGTCGTCGACGATCTGCTGATGTGCTCGCTGGCTGAGCATGTAGGCAATCAGATCGTCACTGGCCTCCAACGTCACCTCGGGCGCGGGCGCGCCCGCATGGTCGAAGACGATATGGCCCAGTTCGTGTGCGAGGGTGTGTTCGCGGCTCGGCAGTGCGGTGGCGAGCACGATCACATCGCGGTCCGGATAGAACCGGCGCTGGCCGCAGATGCCCGGCCCCAGTTCCGCACTTGCGATTTCGATCTCGCGACGTCGCTCGCTGGCAATGGCGGCGACAACCTCGTCCAGGGTGGTCGCATCGGAATCCGCGGCGACGGCGCACACCGCGTCGACCGCCGCCGCAACCCGTCGGTAGGCCCGGAGTCCGGTTTGCGTTCTGCTCTCACTCATCGAACGCCCCCTACGTCCTTGGTCCGAAGAACTCGGCACGCGCGGCGTCGATGCGGGCCTGTGCGGCCGATGCGCTCTGGAAACTCACTGCGCCGGAACCGGTTCCGGCCAGCGCGAGCGCGATCAGGCCGCCGACCACGCCGAGCACATTGGGCTTGGGCAGGCCATCGTCGGCACTGGTCGGCCGGATATCCGGATTCGGCCTGGCCGGAGCCGCGGGCGGGGCGGCCGAAGGTGCGGGCGGCGGTGGCGGTGCCTGCTCCAGAGCGGGTGCGGGCGGCGCGGCCACCGGGACCTGCGCGAGTTGCGGTGCCGCCGGTGCGAGCGGTGCGGGCGGGACGATGATCGGGACAGCTGGCACTGCCGGAGCGGGCGGCGCGGGCAGTGGGATCAGCAGCAAGAGCAGCGGGGCCGCCGAGCCGACCGCGGCGGAACCGACGGCCGCGGAACCTACCGCGGCGGAACCGGTTCCGGCCGAACCGACACCTGCGGACCCGACACCGGCCGAGCCGACCGCAGCCGAACCCGTACCACCCAGCACAGATCCAGTACCAACACCAGCGGAACCGACCGCAGCCGAACCCGTACCACCCAGTACAGATCCGGTATCGACAGCGGCGGAACCGACGGCCGCGGAGCCCGTTCCGAGGGCGGCGGAGCCGGTGCCCAGCGCCGCCGAACCGGTACCGGCTACCGCCGCCGAACCAGTGCCGAGAATGGTGGCGGCACCCGCCGAACCAGTGCCGATGATCGCGCCAACGCCCGCGGAGCCGGTGCCGATGATGGTGCCCACGCCGACCGAGCCGCCGCCGAGGAGTGCGCCGAGCAGACCCGTCGCGCCGAGGGCCGTGGAGCCAGCGGCGGCCGAACCCGCCGCCGAACCGGGACCGGCGGCCGGGTTGACACCCGCGGCGGCATCGGTCGGATCAATCGGTGAACTGACACTCGACTGGCCCGGAATCGCCAGCGGCTCCCATACATCGCCGGTCGCAAACGGCGCGGGGTAGTCAGGATCCGCGCACTGCGGGCACGCGCTGCCGGGCTGCGCCTCGGCCGGCACTCCCCCGAGGAGCGCAAAGCCAGCCGCAGTCGCAAGCACTGCAACCACACGCGACGTGCGACCAACGGCCATGCGCCAGCCTTCCCCTGATTCGATATAGCGCAGATCTGTTGCCCGGTCGCAACTCACAAATTCCGGGACTTCGACGGACGGGAGCCCATAGTAAACCGCAGCCCAAATCCGTGCAGTCGCTCGGGCCATGCACGGCATAAGACCCGCCCGACCGGCCGTCTGCCCGAAACCGGTCGAGCGCCCAGATCGCACCTTCGGAACTTCGTGTGTAATCCCGAACACACTTGCGCGTCAATCCCCCTACGCGCACCCCAGGAAAACCAGCGGACCAGTCCGTATGCCGACGCGCCCCGGCGACCGGCCGGGCAATGCGTCGAAGCTGGCACGCCGACGAATTACCGACGACGTGCCAGTCGGAACGGCACGAGCGTGCCGATTCCCGTGCCCTCAGGCGCCGTAAACCGGCTCCGGCGGAACGGACTTGGCGATCAGGTCGGCGACCACCGGACCGAGTTCGGCGGGGTTCCAGCGCGCGCCGCGATCGACAGCGGTGCCGTGCCGCCAGCCATCGGCCAGGGCCACCTTGCCACCTTCGACCTCGAACATACGGCCCGTGACAGCAGAGGACTGTGAGCTGCCGAGCCAGACGACGATCGGCGAGACATTTTCCGGCGCCATCGCGTCGAAGCCATCCTCGGGGGCGGCCATGGTTTCGGCGAAGACGGTCTCGGTCATGCGGGTGCGGGCGGCGGGGGCGATGGCATTGACGGTGACGCCGTAGCGCGCGAATTCGGCCGCGGCGGTGAGGGTCAGGCCCGCGATACCAGCCTTGGCCGCGCCATAGTTGCCCTGGCCGACGCTGCCCTGCAGGCCCGCGCCGGAGCTGGTGTTGATGATGCGGGCATCGACCGCACGACCGGCCTTGGATTCACCGCGCCAGTACTCGATGGCGTGGCGCATGGTCGCGAAGTGGCCCTTGAGGTGCACTCGGATCACCGCGTCCCACTCGTCCTCGCCGAGGTTCACCAGCATCCGGTCGCGCACGAATCCGGCATTGTTGACCAGCACGTCCAGACGGCCGAAGGTGTCGACCGCCTGGCGGATGAGGTTGCGCGCACCGTCCCAGTCCGCGATGTCGTCACCATTGGCCACGGCCTCCCCGCCGAGTGCCTTGATCTCGGCGACCACCTGTTCGGCGGGGGTCTCGCTGGTCGCCGCACCGTCCAGGGCGGAGCCGAGATCGTTGACCACCACGCGCGCCCCGGCGGCGGCGAAGGCGAGCGCATGCGCCCGGCCGATACCGCGGCCAGCGCCGGTGACAATGACGACGCGCCCGGCGCAGATCTGCTCGGTGTCCATAACCTGTTGTGTCCTCTTCGTTTTCGGGTTCGGTTGTTCAGGCCTCGGCGGGCTGCTCGGCGACATTGGCATTCGACGCGGCCAGAAATGCCGGACGTTCACCCCCGCCGTGCACCAGCAACGTCGCGCCGCTGACAAAGGCGGCCAGCGGTGAGGTCAGGAAAACGGCGCAGCTGCCGATATCGTCGGGCCGGGCCATCCGACCGAGCGGAATGGTCGCGCCGACCGCGTCGACACCATCTTGATCGCCATAGTGCAGCTGACTCTGTTCGGTCTCGACCGGGCCCACGACCAGCGAATTCACCCGGACCTTCGGGGCCCATTCGACCGCGAGCGTGGCGGTCAGGCTGTCGATGCCCGCCTTGGCCGCGCCGTAGGCGGCGGTGCCCGGCGAGGGCCGGTGACCGCTGACGCTGGACACCATCACGATCGAGCCGCCGCCGGGCTGCTGCTGCATCACCGCATTGGCGGCCTGCGAAACCAGCAGCGGCGCGAGCAGATTCAGTTCGACGATCTTGCTGTGGAAGTTTTTGCTCGCGGTCGCGGCGAGGGCGAACGGCGCGCCGCCCGCGTTATTGACCAGGTGATCGAGGCGGCCGTGGCGCGCGACGATCGCATCGACCAGTCCCTGTACCGCGTCGGCGTCACGCACATCGCAGGGCAGGTATTCGATCTGCCGACCGTCATGGCGCACAGGTGCGTCCGCTGGACGTCGCGCGCAGGCGATAACGGTCGCGCCCGCGGCGAGAAAGGCCCTGCTGACGCCCGCACCCACCCCGCGCACACCACCGGTGACCAGAACGACGCTGCCGGTGAGATCGATTTCGAGTGCCACCGTGCTAACCTACCAAGCAACTGCTTGCTTTGCCAACCACGAATGGATACGCGATGGGGATCAACCGTCACTCCGAATCAACCGGCATCACCGTGGTCACGGTCGACTATCCGCCGGTCAACGCCATACCGTCCGACGGCTGGTTCACCCTGGCGGATGAGATCCGCGCGGCCGGGCGCGATCCGGAGACCAAGGTCGTGGTGCTGCGCGCCGAGAACCGCGGCTTCAATGCCGGTGTCGATATCAAGGAGATGCAGCGCACCCCGGGCCACCAGGCACTGATCGACGCCAATCACGGCTGCTTCGAGGCGTTCGCGGCGGTTTACGACTGCCCGGTTCCGGTCATCGCCGCGGTGCAGGGCTTCTGCCTCGGTGGCGGCATCGGCCTGGTCGGCAATGCCGATGTGGTGATCGCCTCCGATGACGCCACCTTCGGCCTGCCCGAGGTCGACCGCGGTGCGCTCGGCGCGGCCACGCATCTGTCCCGGCTGGTGCCGCAGCATCTGATGCGCGCGCTGTTCTACACCGCGAGCACCATCACCGCCCAGCAGCTACAGCACTTCGGATCGGTCTATCAGGTGGTGCCGCGCGCCGAACTCGATGCCGCCGCACTGGAAGTCGCCAAGAACATCGCGGCCAAGGATGGCCGGGTGATCCGCGCGGCGAAGCGGGCGCTCAATGGCATCGATGTGCAGGACGTGCACCGCAGCTACCGCTACGAACAGGGTTTCACCTTCGAACTGAATCTGGCCGGGGTGGCGGATGAGATCCGGGCGCGGTTCGACGACGATCTGGCCGCGCGCAAGGACAAGGAAGAGGGCAGGGAAAACTGATGCGGGACAAGCGAATGTCGCTCGACGAGGTCGTCGGCGAACTGCGCAGCGGGATGACCATCGGCATCGGCGGCTGGGGCTCGCGGCGCAAGCCGATGGCGCTGGTGCGGGCCATCCTGCGCTCGGATATCACGGATCTGACCGTGGTCAGCTACGGCGGACCGGATCTCGGTCTGCTGTGCTCGGCGGGCAAGGTGCGCAAGGCGTACTACGGCTTCGTATCCCTGGATTCGCCGCCGTTCTACGATCCGTGGTTCGCTCAGGCCCGCACCTCCGGCGCGCTGGTGGCGCGGGAGATGGACGAGGGCATGTTGAAGTGCGGACTGGAGGCCGCGGCCGCACGATTGCCATTCCTGCCGATCCGGGCCGGGCTCGGATCCGATGTCGTCAATTTCTGGGATGGCGAGCTGAAGACCGTCGCTTCGCCCTACGCGGACGGCGAAACACTCATCGCAATGCCCGCGCTGAATCTCGATGCGGCACTTGTCCATCTGAATATCGGCGATAAGCACGGCAATGCCGCTTACACCGGTGTCGATCCGTACTTCGACGATCTGTACTGTCTGGCCGCCGAGCGTCGCTATGTATCGGTGGAGCGGGTGGTGGAGACCGAGGAGCTGGTGAAAGCCGTTCCGCTGCAGTCGTTATTGCTCAACCGGATGCTGGTCGACGGTGTGGTCGAGGCGCCCGGCGGCGCGCACTTCACGCTGGCCGCGGACAGCTACGGCCGGGACGAGAAGTTCCAGAAGCACTATGTGGAAGCGGCCAAGACGCCGGAGTCCTGGCAGCGGTTCGTCGACAAATATCTCGCGGTTTCCGAAGACGAGTACCAAGCCGCGGTTCGCGAGTTCGCACAGGAGGTACAAAAATGACAGCATCGCGTAGCGATTCCGTGCGGGGTGGCGGTCGGGCGACGGGTGGGCCGACAACCGAAACCGTTACCCGGGCCGAGATCTGCGCGGTGGCCTGTGCCGAGATCTTCAGCGGCGCGGGGGAAATCATGGCCTCGCCGATGTCGCCGATGTCGATCATCGGTGCGCGCCTTGCCAAGTTGACCACCGAACCCGATCTGCTGCTCTCCGATGGCGAAGCGCTGTTCTTCGCCGACACTCCCCCGCTGGGCGGCAAGGCGCCGACCGAGGGGTGGATTCCGTTCCGCAAGGTCTTCGATGTGGTGGCCTCCGGTCGCCGCCATGTGGTGATGGGGGCCAACCAGATCGATCGGTTCGGCAATCAGAACCTGTCGGCATTCGGCCCATTGCAGCAGCCGACCAGGCAGATGTTCGGTGTGCGCGGCGCACCGGGCAACACCATCAATCATCCGACCAGCTACTGGGTTTCGCGGCATAACCGCCGGGTCTTCGTGGATCGGGTCGATATCGTCTCCGGCGTCGGCTACGACAAGGTCGATCCGACCAATCCGGCGTATCGGTTCCACCACCTGCACCGGGTGGTCACCAATCTGGGCGTATTCGATTTCGAAGGGCCCGAGCACACCATGCGGGCACGCAGTCTGCATCCGGGCGTCACCGCCGCCGAGGTCGCCGAGAACACCTCGTTCGAGATCGCGGGTCTAGGCGATGCGGGTGAGACCCGGCTGCCGACCGCGGAAGAGCTGCGGTTGATCCGGGATGTGCTCGATCCCAAAAAGGTTCGGGAATCGGAGGTGCCGTCGTGAGCGTGCTGCGGACACCGCTGACCGAGCTGGTCGGCATCGAACATCCGATCGTGCAGACCGGTATGGGCTGGGTGGCCGGGCCGAGTCTGGTCTCGGCCACCGCCGAGGCGGGTGGGCTCGGGATTCTGGCCTCGGCGACCATGACCTTCGCCGAATTGGAAGCCGCGATCGCGAAGACCAAGGCGCATACCGACAAGCCGTTCGGCGTCAATATCCGCGCGGACGCCTCGGACGCACCCGAACGGATCGATCTGCTCATCCGCGAGCAGATCGCCGTCGCGTCATTCGCGCTCGCACCCAAGCAGGAGCTCATTGCCAAGCTGAAAGATGCCGGCGTGGTTGTGATTCCGTCGATCGGCGCCGCCAAACACGCGGTGAAGGTGGCCTCCTGGGGTGCCGACGCGGTGATCGTGCAGGGCGGCGAGGGCGGTGGGCACACCGGTCCGGTGGCCACCACGCTGCTGCTGCCCTCGGTGCTGGACGCGGTCGATATTCCGGTCGTCGCGGCGGGCGGATTCTTCGATGGCCGTGGTTTGGCGGCCGCGCTGGCCTACGGCGCAGCGGGTGTCGCGATGGGTACGCGCTTCCTGCTCACCAAGGAGAGCACCGTCCCCGATGCCGTCAAACAGGAATACCTGAAGCGGCAACTACAGGACACCGTCGTCTCGCTCAAGGTCGACGGTATGCCACATCGCGTGCTGAACACCGAACTCGTCGACCGTCTGGAACATTCCGGCCGCTGGCGCGGCCTCACCGCCGCGGTATCGAACGCTGCGAAGTTCAAGGGCATGACCGGCATGAAGTGGTCGACCATGGTCCGCGACGGCCTGGCCATGCGAAAGGCCAAGGACCTCACCTGGTCCCAGGTGATCATGGCCGCCAACACCCCCATGCTCCTGCGCGCCGGTCTGGTCGAGGGCAACACCCAGGCCGGTGTCCTGGCCGCAGGCCAGGTAACCGGCATCATCGACGACCTCCCCACCTGCAAGGAACTCATCGACCGCATAGTCGCCGAAGCCGTCACCCGAATCGACACCATCGCCAGCCTCACCACAGACTCCGGCGCAACCCCGAGCACGTAGAAACGGCAGCGCGGCCTCGATCCACCAAAGGCCGCCCCGAGTCCTCTTGGCCGGGGCGGCCTTTCACATGCCGGTCCCGCCGATAACGAAGGGTGCTCGACCACAGCAGATGTCGCGATCGGCGGCGGCCTTGCCGAGGCCGGGGCGACGGCGGGTGCACGCAGGGATGCTGCTGAGGATGCCGTCGTTGCTTTTCCTGCGGTGACTCTCGCTCGTCTTCGGTCGGCCTCGGTGATGAGCCGGTGGCATTTCTCGACGAGTGTGGATCGCCGGGCAGCTGCTACGAATGTAGGCATGTACCTCCGGATTGCATTGTGTGTCAGAAATATTCGTCGGTAACCCGATACAGAGCCGGGTGGGCCGTCGCGATCGCTCGCGCCTCGTCGACGGAGGCCACGACGGTTCGATTTAGACCGGCTGCCTCGCATGCTTCGACGCTGTCCCAATGTGCGATGTTGACGAGTTGGAACCGCGCGTCCGGCAGTATCGCCCGGTGCAGGCGGACATCACGGAATCCGGGCGCCGTCCGCATGAGCGCGGCACGTTCACGCCACTGTTCGACGAATTCTTCGATCCGCTCGGCAGGGAGTTCGATGGCATTGACGAATGTGACGCCCTCGGTCGTCGGGTGCTCGTCTCCGTCCTGGGTAGGCGACAGCTCTGCCGCCGGGGCAGGTCGTGCTGGTCGTCCGCGACCACCGTCACGACTTGCACTCCAGACAGCGCTGCGGCGTTCGTGCTCGAGAACCTCTTCGGCGAACCGCGCGGTCTCGGCTCCGAAGAGCCGTTCGACAAGCCACAGGCCGAGGTCGATACCGGAGGTGACCCCCGCTGAGGTGACCAGGTCGCCGTCATCGACGACGCGATCGCCGACCACGATCGCACCTTGCCGCCGGAGATCGTTCTCGGCGACATGGTGCGTCGTGCACGGTCGTCCGGTGGTGATCCCGGCCGCCGACAGCAGCAGTGTTCCAGTGCAGGTGGCCGCGAGGATCAGTCCTGGACGCCGGGCCTCGGCCAATGCACGAGGCAACGCGCCACGGCGGATCTGCTCCTGGACGGAAGATCCTTCGCCATAGCCGCCGCCGGGTACCACGATCAGGTCGGCGGAATCCGGAGACCACTGCGAACGGATGGTGACCTCGAGACCTGCGGCGGTAGTGACGATGCCGGGACCGTCGACGGTGACGAAGCTGTGTTGTACATCATCCACGACGCCGAGCGCCGTAGCCGGGCCGATGAAGTCCTGGTCCTCCACCCCGTCGTAGAGCACCGTGTGCACGCAGAGAGTCATCGAATCCTCCAGTAGGAGTTGCGGTTACCTCCTGAGTATCTCGGTGATCGACCCGATCGAACAGTGGCGTTATCGACATGGTTGCGTAAGATCTGGCCATGCATTCTGTCGCCGTGCTGGCCGTTGACGGAGTCGTAGGTTTCGAGCTGGCCATTCCGTGCCAGGTCTTTTCCATCGCGCCCGGTTACCGGGTTCGGGTGTGTGCCCAGCGAAAGAGGAACGTGATCGCAACGGCCGCAGGGGAGGAGGCGTTCCGCGTCTCCTCGCGCTATGGCCTCGACGATGTACTCGATGCTCAGACGGTGATCGTCCCTGGCGCCGACCCCGATCTGGTTCCCGACCCGCGCATCCTGCGAGTGTTGCGGGCGGCGGCGGACCGCGGCGCACGAGTGGCGTCGATCTGCACAGGGGCGTTCGTGCTGGCTGCTGCGGGACTGCTGGACGGCCGGAAAGCGACAACGCACTGGATGCTCGCCGACTGCCTCGCCGACCGGTACCCGGCCGTGACCGTGGATCCGTCGGTCCTGTTCATCGATGACGAAACGATCCTGACATCGGCGGGTGTCGCCGCGGGTCTCGATCTGTGCTTGCATATGGTGCGCCGTGACCTGGGTGCGGCGGTGGCGGCCGACACGGCGCGCCAGATCGTGATGCCACCGCAAAGGGCAGGCGGGCAAGCGCAATTCATCGAGCGCCCCGCACCTGCCGCGCAAACCGATGACCTCGGACCGACACTGCAATGGATGCAGGACAACCTGGACACACCGATGGCCTTGGCCGACATCGCGGCCAAGGCATCGATGAGCACCCGCAGCCTGTCGCGGCGATTCCGCGCCCATACCGGTACGACACCGGCGCGATGGCTGCTCGACCGCCGCCTCCACTGGGCGAGGGAATTACTAGAGACGACCACTGTCCCCGTAGAGCGCATCGCCGAGATGACAGGTTTCGGATCGATCGAAACCCTGCGATACCACTTCACCCGACACGTCGGCACCACTCCCACGGCCTACCGGTCGGCATTCCAAACGAATCCGCCCACGTAACTGCCCAATTGGCCACAGAACACACGTTGATGTCGGCCCCATGGCCAGCGGCTATGTGTTCGGCGAGCACACTGGTAACTCGTCGGGTACGCCCAAACGTTCACCCCGCACTCGACGCAGGACCTCGAAAAGCCGTGCGGCTCTTACTTGTACGGCCTAAATATCCGGTTAGGCGGACAAGCGTTCGATGATTGTTGCGTTGGCGGTGCCGCCGCCTTCGCAGATGGTGAGCAGGCCGTAGCGGCCGTTGACGCGTTCCAGTTCGTTGAGGAGGGTGGCGAAAAGCTTTGCGCCGGTGGCGCCGAGGGGGTGGCCGAGGGCGATCGCGCCGCCGTTGATGTTCACCTTGTCCGGATCGGCGCCGGTCTCCCGCAGCCAGGCGAGTACGACCGGGGCGAAGGCCTCGTTGATCTCGATGACATCGATATCGTCGATGGTCAGGCCGGTCTTCTCCAACGCCCACTTGGTGGCGGGGATGGGGCCGGTGAGCATCATGATCGGGTCGGCGCCGCGGGCGCTGACGTGGTGGATGCGGGCGCGCGGGCGCAATCCGTATGCCTCGACGGCCCATTCGGAGGCGAGCAGGGTCGCGCTCGCGCCGTCGGAGATCTGGCTGGCGACCGCGGCGGTCAGCGTTCCGCCCTCGGCGAGCACCGGCAGCGACGCCATCTTCTCGAGTGTGGTCTCGCGCGGGCACTGGTCGATCCAGAATTCGCCGACCGGCACGATCTCCCGATCGAAGCGGCCGTTCTTGATGGCATCGCGGGCGCGCTCATGGCTGCGCAATGCCCAGCGCTCCATCTCTTCTCGGCTGATATTCCACTTATCGGCAATCATCTGCGCGCCGTTGAACTGCGAAACCTCGCCCGTGCCATAGCGATGGTCCCAGCCCTGCGCACCGACGAACGGCGAATCGAACCCATACTCCTTGCCCGCCAGCATGGCCGCCGAGATCGGAATGGCGCTCATATTCTGCACACCGCCCGCGACGACCACCTCGGCCGTGCCGCTCATAATGGCCTGCGCGGCGAAATTGATGGCCTGCTGGGAGGATCCGCACTGCCGGTCGACGGTGACTCCGGGAACCTCCTCCGGATATCCGGCGGTCAGCCACATGGTGCGGCCGATATTGCCCGCCTGCGGGCCGATGTTGTCGACACAGCCGACGATCACATCGTCGACCACCGCCGGATCGATCGGATTGCGGTCCAGCAGACCTCGCAGCGCAGCCGCGCCGAGATCGGCCGGATGCACCGTGGCCAGCGCGCCATTGCGCTTGCCGACCGGAGTGCGCACGGCATCGATCACATAGGCATCCCGCAGCGGGGCGTATGGGCGGCGAGCGGATGGTGCTGACATCTAGAACTCCTACTTGGTGTGCTGCCCGGCCGGAAGCGACGGGCCCGGAGGCGGTGCTCGGATAACCACCGCCCGCCGAAATGGACTTACGGCACGGTGAGGCCGTCGAGCACGATGGTCAGATACTGCTTGGCGAGATTCTCGACGGTGATCGCGCCGCCGGGCTCGTACCACCGGACCGCAACCCACACCGTGTCGCGCAGGAATCGGTAGGCCAGTTCGACGTCGAGTTCCGGCCGGAAGGTGCCGTCCTCGACGCCATTGATCAGTACCCGATGCCACAGCTCGCGGAATTCGCGGTTGTAGTCCGCGATATAGGTGAACCGCTCCGAATCGCGCAGGCGCTTGGCCTCGGCCTGATAGATCGCCACCGCCGCGTGCGAGCGGTCGAAGGATTCATAGGACGCGATCACCAAGGCTTCCAAGGTATCTCGCGAGCTCAGCCCGGAAGCGACGATCTCCCGGTACCGCCCGAACAGATCGTCGAGGAAGCCGCGCAGAATCTCGTCGACCATCGACTCCTTGGAATCGAAGTGGTGATAGAGGCTCCCCGATAGAATCCCGGCCGCATCGGCGATATCGCGCACGGTCGTCGCACGCAGTCCACGCTCGGCGAACAGTTGGGCCGCGAGCGCGAGCAGTTCATTGCGCCGTGCTGATTTCGAGGCGTCTGATGCGGTCACACGGGCCATAATACAACCAAGCATTTGCTTGGGGAACCCGGGAGGTATCAGCGCATGGAATAGCGCAGCGGTGAGGACACGGACAGATCCGCCAGCAGTCGATCGCAGATCACCACCGGTGAGATCCCCGCACGTGCCATCCGGGCGACCAAAGCGAGTCGGCGCTCGCAGCTGTCCCATTCGACGGTCAGCGGGCCGCGATCGGGTCCTGCGTCGACGGTGGCCATTACCCGCGGTGGACCGAACTGGACCGGTTCCTCGATGAGTTTGAGGACCATGCCGCGCTGCCAGGCGCGGTAGGTGTCCATATCCGCGCCGACGACCAGTTTGTCGGTGGCGGCGCAGAGACCCTGCGCGATCTCATCGGCGAATGCGACGCGATCGAAGCGGAATTTGCGGCATTTGCGAACAACGTCGAGCAGATCTGCTCGCACTTCACACAACAATTCCGTCTGCCGTTGCCGTCGCCGGTCCTGTTCCGAACCGGCACCCGATTCGGCGGTGAGTCCGATTCGGCTGGCACGCTCGTGATCTCGCGCAATATCGGCACGCAACGCGCCACGCGGATCACGGGCGACCGCGGTTTCGTCAATGGCGTACTGTTCGAGAATTTGGGCCGCCCTGGTCGCGGTCGCGCGTTCGGAGGTGTGGTCCATGAGTTCGGCGCCAAGGGTGAGCGCCGCTAGCACCAAGCTGTCCAGCCGTCGCCTGGCCAGCACGACTTCGCGTACCAACTCGAGTTCCAGTTGTTCGCGGGCATGTGGGCGATCCGGGCCCATAGCCATCGCCCCTTAGGGAGTGCGGGATCCGACCATATCCAGCATGGCACACCTGGATGCGCCACGTCCCGACCTTTTTTACCTGATCAGACGCCCACTAGAGGTCCAAGGTCGCAGTGGCCGAAAGGCGATCGCACTACTGCGCTGTGTCCAATTTGCCGCGCGTACGCGCGGCGGGTTCGCGGCCCCTCGCCTTCGCACGGCCGCGCGACGGCCGCGAACTCCTCGCGCGTCGAACTCGCTCCGTGGCAGCCGGGTTGATCAGGCGCGCTGGCTGCTGATCGAGACCACTTCGCCCGTGAGATAGGTGGTGTAATCACTCGCCAGCATGGCGATGGTGGCGGCGACTTCCCATGGTTCCGCGGCGCGGCCGAAGGCTTCGCCCTCGGAGAGGCGGTCGAGCAGTTCGGTCGAACTGACCTTGTCCAGGAAGGCGTGCCTGGCAATGCTCGGGGCGACCGCATTGATCCGGACACCGAATTCGGCGGCCTCGACGGCGCTGCAGCGGGTCAGGGCCATGACGCCCGCTTTGGCGGCGGCGTAGTGGGCCTGGCCGTATTGCGCGCGCCAGCCGAGCACGCTGGCGTTGTTCACGATGACACCGCCGTGGCCCGCGTCGCGGAAGTAGCCGAGGGCCGCGCGGGTGCAGCGGAAGGTGCCGTTGAGGGTGATATCGAGGACGCGATCCCACTGCTCGTCGGTCATATCAACGACCGGGGTCTCGCCGCCGAGTCCGGCATTGTTGACCATGATGTCGATGCGGCCCAATGCCGTTGCCGCACCGCGGATCAGCTCATCGACCTGTTCGGTGCTCTGCACATCACAGGCGATCGATGCGACCCGGCGATCCGGGAATTCGGCCTTCAGTTCGACCGCGGTTTCGGCCAGCCGCCGCTCGTGCCAGTCGGATACGACGACATCGGCGCCCTCGGCGAGCAGCCTGCGCGCGGTGGCCGAGCCGATGCCGGTGCCCGCGGCGGCGGTGATCACGGCCATGCGTCCGGTCAGCAGACCGTGGCCCGGAATGGGCTGGGGTGCAACGGAAAGCGGACCCCGCCCACCCGTCGCCCGACCGCCACCCCCCATGGAATCGCTATGCGGTGCTGCACTCATGGCCGAGCCTCCCGCGGCAACCCGAGCACACGCTCGGCGATGATATTGCGCTGCACTTCGTTCGAACCTCCGTAGATCGTATCGGCGCGGGTGAACAGATACAGCCGCTGCCATTCATTGAGATCGTCCGCATCGGCGACCAGTCCGGCGGGACCGAGCACGGCCATGGCGAGTTCGCCCAAGCCGCGATGCCAGTTGGCCCACAGCAGTTTGGAGACCGAGGCCTGTCCGCCATCATCGGCGGTCGTATCGGCCATGGTGCGCAGCGCATGCGCACGCAGCACGCGCAGGCCGACCCACGCCTTATCGATCCGGTCGGCGATGAGCGGGTCGTCGGCCGCGCCGGTGCGGCGGGCCAGCGCCTCGATATCGGCGAGTTCGCGGGCGAAGCGGATCTGCTGGCCGAGGGTGGAGATGCCGCGCTCGAAGGTCAACGTGCCCATGGCAATTCGCCAGCCGTCGCCCGGATCGCCGACGACCAGGTCCGCGGCGGTGCGCGCATTGTCGAAGAAGACCTCATTGAATTCCGAGGTGCCGGTCAACTGGATGATCGGGCGGACCTCGATGCCTGGCTGATGCATGGGAACCAGCAGGTAGGACAGGCCCTTGTGTCGGGTCGACCCCTTTTCGGTGCGCGCGACCACAAAGCACCAGTCGGCCACATGGGCCAGCGAAGTCCAGATCTTCTGGCCGTTGATCGACCATTCGTCGCCGTCGAGATGGGCGCTGGTGGTGATGGCCGCCAGGTCGGACCCCGCGCCGGGTTCGGAGTAGCCCTGGCACCACAGCTCGGTCACATTCCGGACCCCGGGCAGGAAGCGCTGCTTCTGCGCCTGGGTCCCGAAGGCGAGCACGGTCGGACCGAGCAGTTCCTCACCGACATGGGAAACCCGGGCCGGCGCATTCGCTTTGGCGTACTCCTCATGGAAGATCACCTGCTGGCGCACCGAGGCCTCGCGGCCGCCCCATTCCCTGGGCCAGCCGAGACAGGTCCATCCGGACGCGGCCAGGTGCCGGTCCCAGGCGAGGCGCTCCTCGAAGGCCTCGTGCTCGCGGCCGGGTCCGCCGAGTCCGCGCAGTGCGCGGAACTCGCCATTGAGGTTCTCGGCCAACCACTCGCGCACTTCTGCGGAAAACCGCGCGTCCTGTGCGGCAGTATTGTCCCCACCCCCCTGCCCTTCGGGCCCGCCCCCCTTGTCGGAATCTGATGTCTGGATCGCACCCACGCCGGTAGGATAACCTACCAAGCACTTGCTTTGTTAGAGGCTGACCACTTTGATCGAGCAAAGGCAGCAAAAGACCCCGCCGACGGTGAGGACAACCGTGACAACCCCTGCACAAACGACACCCATGGCACTGCACGATGCCGCGCGCACCTTCGGCGCCGCACCCGCCCTCGGCGACGGCGAGGTTCGGCTCGACTGGACGCAGTTGCTCGCGGCGGTGCAGGAGGTGGCGCGGGCGCTGATCGCCCGCGGCGTGCAGTCGGGCGACCGGGTCGCCATGTGGGCGCCGAACACCTATCACTGGGTGGTCGCCGCGCTGGGCGCGCACTACGCGGGCGCGGCCTTGGTGCCGCTCAATACCCGTTATGTCGCCGATGAGGCCGCCGATGTGCTCGCGCGCGTCGAGGCCAAGGCGCTGTTCATCGCCGGAACCTTCCTCGGCCGGGATCGACTGGCCGAATTACGCTCCGCCGCACCGGAATTGCGCATCGACACGGTGGTGGTGATCCCCGTGGAGCCGGAAACCGAGACCACCGACGCCGCGGCCGTCAACTGGTCGCAGCTCGCCGAAATCGCCGAATCGGTCTCCGTGGCCGATGCCGTGCAGCGCGCCGAGGGCGTCGACCCGGAGGATATTTCCGACATCCTGTTCACCTCCGGCACCACCGGGCGCAGCAAGGGCACCCTGGTCGCGCATCGGCAGGCGCTGTCGGTGGTGCGGGCGTGGGCCGAATGCACCACCTTGACCGGCTCCGATCGCTATCTGGTTGTCAGCCCGTTCTTCCACAACTTCGGTTACAAGGCGGGCATACTCGCCTGCCTGGTGACCGGCGCGACGATCATTCCGCAGGCGACCTTCGATGTGCCGGCGACCATGCGCCTGGTCGGCGACGAGAAGATCACGGTGCTGCCCGGACCGCCGACCATCTACCAGACCATCCTCGACTTCCCGGACCGGGACAGCTACGACCTGAGCACCTTGCGCGTCGCCGTGACCGGTGCCGCGACGGTGCCGGTGGTACTGGTCGAGCGCATGCGCTCGGAACTCGATTTCACTGTCGTCATCACCGGCTACGGACTTTCCGAGGCCGCCGGATTCGGCACCATGTGCCGCGCCGATGACGATGCCGCCACCATCGCGGGCACCTGTGGCCGCCCGATCGCCGATTTCGAATTGCGGCTGAGCCCAGAAGGTGAGGTATTGCTGCGCGGGCCGAATGTGATGCTCGGCTACCTCAACGATCCGGAAAGCACCGCCGAAACCATTGATGCCGAAGGCTGGCTGCACACCGGCGATATCGGCACGCTCGACGAGCGCGGGTACCTGAAGATCACCGACCGGCTCAAGGATATGTACATCTCCGGCGGTTTCAATGTGTATCCGGCGGAGATCGAGCAGGCGCTGGCCCGGCTCGACGGCGTGGCCGAATCCGCGGTCATCGGGGTGCCGGATACCCGAATGGGTGAGGTGGGCAAGGCATTTGTAGTGCGCAAACCCGGCGCCGCGCTCACCGAGGAGCAAGTGCGCGCGCACGCGAGCACCGTGCTGGCCAATTTCAAGGTGCCCCGATTCATCGAATTCCGGGACCAACTGCCCTATAGCGCGGCCGGGAAAGTGCTCAAGCGTCAACTACGTGAGGAGAAGTCGTAATGTCCGACGAGAACGGTGTTCCCGATGAGGGAGACGTCGTCACCTACGAGCGGCGCGGCCCGATCGCGATCGTCACGCTGAACCGGCCGGACTACCGCAACGCGCAGAATTCGGTGATGACCTATGCCCTCGATGCCGCATTCGAGCGTGCTGTCGAAGACGCCGAGGTCAAGGTGATCGTCCTGGCGGGCAACGGAAAGCATTTCAGCGCGGGCCATGACATCGGCACGCCAGGACGCGATCACCATGTGCGCTATCCGAACAAGGCCGCGCTGTGGTGGGACCATGTGGACCGGGTCGGCGGCGATCAGCGCTTCGCCCGCGAGACCGAGGTGTACCTGGGGATGTGCCGCCGCTGGCGGGAAATCCCCAAGCCGACCATCGCGATGGTGCAGGGCGCGTGTATCGCGGGCGGGCTCATGCTGGCCTGGGTCTGCGACCTCATTATCGCCTCCGATGATGCGTTCTTCTCCGATCCCGTTGTCCGCATGGGCATTCCGGGTGTGGAGTATTTCGCGCACCCGTGGGTGATGGGGCCACGCGCGGCCAAGGAATTCCTGTTCACCGGGGACCGCTTCGATGCGGCCCAGGCCAAGGAATGGGGCATGGTCAATCGCGTCGTGCCGCGCGCCGAACTCGAAACCGAAACCCTGGCGCTGGCCGAAAAGATCGCCACCATGCCGCAATTCGGGCTGGCGCTGACCAAGAAGGCGGTCAACCAGGCCGAGGATCTGATGGGTATGCGCGCGGGCATGGATTCGGCATTCGGCCTGCACCATTTCGCGCACGCACACAATGCCGAGGTCGGCGCGGATTCGCTCGGCGGCATGACCGCCAAGTCGATGAAGAGCACGGCGACCGCTTCGGCATCCGCGTCGGCCTCGGTGACCACCGAGTCGACGTCCGAGCAGAATGGGACAACGTAGTGGATCTGGATCTCGATGAGGCGACCCGCGAATTCCAACAGGAAGTTCGCGAATTCCTCGCCGCCAACAAACCCGCGAAACCGCTGCCCTCCATGGATACCAAGGCCGGCTTCGAGGCACATCGCGAATGGGAACGCACCCTCGCCGACGGGCGCCTGTCGGTCGTCTCCTGGCAGCGGGAGTACGGCGGACGCGATGCCTCGCTGCTGGAGTGGGTGCTCTTCGAGCAGGAGTATTACGCCGCCGGTGCGCCGGGGCGGGTCAGCCAGAACGGCATCTTCCTATTGGCGCCGACGCTTTTCGAGCACGGCACCCCGGAACAGTTGGACCGGATCATGCCGCGGATGGCGCGCGGCGACGATATCTGGGCGCAGGCCTGGTCCGAGCCGGAGGCGGGCAGCGATCTGGCCGGTATCCGCTCGACCGCGCGCCGCACCACCGGCGGCTGGCTATTGAGCGGGCAGAAGACCTGGAGTTCGCGGGCGTCGTTCGCGGACTGGGCCTTCGGGCTGTTCCGCAGTGATCCCGAGGCCGAACGGCATCGCGGACTCACCTATGTGATGTTCCCGCTCTCGGCGGATGGTGTTTCGGTGCGGCCGATCCCGCAGTTGGACGGTGAGCCCGGATTCGCGGAGATCTTCCTCGACGACGTCTTCGTCCCGGATCGCGATGTGATCGGCGAGCCTGGTGAGGGGTGGCGGGTCGCGATGAGCACCTCGAGCAATGAGCGCGGCCTGTCGCTGCGCAGTCCGGGCCGCTTCAGCGCGACCGCGCAGCGGCTGATCGACCTGTGGCTCGACACCGGCGATCACACCAACACCGCACAGCGCGATGCGGTGGTCGATGCCTGGATCGGCAGTGAGGCCTACCGGCTGCACACCTTCGGCACGGTCACCCGGCTCAATGAGGGCGGCAAACTGGGCGCGGAATCGTCGATTACCAAGGTGTTCTGGTCCGAACTCGATATCGCCATGCACGAAACCGCACTGGAGGTACTGGGCGGCGCGGCCGAACGGTCCGGGCCGTGGACCGATGGCTATCTGTTCTCGCTGTCCGGTCCGATCTATGCCGGTACCAACGAGATTCAGCGCAATATCATCGCCGAGCGACTGCTCGGACTACCGAGAGGGAGCAGCCGATGAGATTCGCGCTCAGCCCGGAACAACTCGACTTCGGCACCAGCCTGCGCAAGCTGCTCGATGCTGGACGCACGCCCGCGGCCGTACGGTCCTGGGCCAGTGGGGATCCTGAGCCCGGCCGCGGGCTCATCCGGCAGCTGGCCGGTGCGGGAGCGCTCGGCCTTGCCATCGAGGAACGGCACGGCGGCATGGGCGCGGAGCCGATCGATCTGGTCGTCGCGTTCCAGGAGATCGGCCGGTCCGCCGCGCCCGGCCCCCTGGTGGCGACGGCGGCCGCGATACCCGCACTGCTGCAGGCCCTTCCGGATACCGCGCTGGCCGCGCGCTGGCTGCCCGGCTTCGCCGACGGTGCGGCGCTGGGCACGCTGGCGTTCGCGTCACCCGCGCATGGCACGGTCGCATTGGACGCGGATATCGCCGAGGTGGTGCTGATCGCGGACGGTGATCAACTCCGCACCGCGCACCGGACGGAGCTGGTGCGGTCGGTCGATCCGGCGCGACGACTGTTCACCGTCGAGGCCGATGCGGTGGTTGCCGAGGGCGATCATGTCCGCGACGCCATTGCCGCCGCCTTCGATGCCGGGGCGCTGGCCAATGCGGCGCAGCTGCTCGGCGCGGGTCGGGCGCTGTTGGCCGCGGTGACCGAATATGCCAAGCAGCGCAAGCAGTTCGGCAAGCCGATCGGTGAGTTCCAGGCCGTGAAGCAGAAGTTGGCCGATGTGCTGATCGGGCTGGATCTGGCCGAGCCGCTGCTCTACCGGGCGGCGCTGACCATGGGTGACACCACCCGCGGCCGCGATGTTTCGGCAGCGGTGATCGCCTGCGGTGACGCGGCCTATCGCGCCGCGCGTGCGGCGCTGCAGGTACACGGCGCCATCGGCTACACCGCCGAGTACGACCTGTCGCTGTGGCTGACCAGGGTGACCGCGCTTCGATCGGCGTGGGGCACACCGGATCTGCATCGCGCCCGGATCGCCGCGGCGCTGCGGGATCGCGACCTGCGGGGGTCCGCGTGATCAGCGTCGAGATCCATCAACCCGCCGCCGGATTCGGCCGCACACCGCGCCGCAGCCGTGTCCCGTATCCGACCCGCCATCGCCCGAACGACTCGCGCGCTCGCGACGTATCGTGCGATCGCCCATACGAGGTTTCGCATGACCAGCACTGAACATCAGGAATTCATCGCATCGGTGCGGGCGCTGCTGACCAAGCACGCGGGCTCCGCGGCGGTGCGCGCGGGTATGGATACCGAGCTCGGCTACGACGAGAAGCTGTGGCGGCTACTGTGCGAGCAGGTCGGCGTCGCCGCGCTGGCGATTCCGGAGGAGTACGGCGGATTCGGCGCGAGTCTGGTCGAATCCCTGCTGGTGGTCACCGAATTGGGCCGCACACTCGCCGGGGTGCCAATGCTCGGTTCGGCCGTGCTCGGTGCGCAGGCGGTGCTGTTGTCCGGTGACGTCGACGCATGTGAGCGGCTGCTGCCGGAGGTCGCCGAGGGCGCGAGAACGATCGCCCTCTGCTGGGCGGGCCCGGACGGCTGGGATGCGCCCGGCGTGCATGCCGATGGCGAAATTCTGTCCGGCACAGCACATTACGTACTCGATGGGCTGCACGCCGACACTCTCGTGGTGGTGACGCCGACGGGACTTTTCGAGGTCGATGCCGCGGCCGATGGCGTGTCCCGGCATTCGGTGCCGACCATGGATCCGACCCGTAAGCTCGCCGAAATCACCTTCACCGGCGTCGCAGGGCGACGGCTCGGGACCGGCGATCCCGCCGCCGTCACCGCGCGACTGCACGAAATCGCCTGGGCCGCCGTCGCGGCCGAGCAGGTGGGCGCGGCCGAGCGCTGCCTGGAGCTGACGGTGGAGTACACCAAGTCACGGGTGCAGTTCGGTCGCGCGATCGGCAGCTTCCAGGCGCTCAAGCACCGCATGGCGGATATGTACGTGCTGGTGGAATCGGCCAAGTCCAGCTCCTATGCGGCGACCACCGCCGTCGCGGAGCGGTCGTCATCGGCGGCCGAGGATGTCTGGGCGGCTCGCCTGCACTGTTCGGAGGCGTTCAGCACGATCGTCGCCGAGATGGTGCAGTTGCACGGCGGCATTGCCATTACCTGGGAGCACGACGCGCACCTGTTCTTCAAGCGCGCACACGGTGACGCCCAGCTGTTCGGCACGCCGCACCGGCCGCTCGTCCAGCCCGCGTAGTCACCACACCGGCAGCGCCCCGGCAGAGCTCTCCCACTCTCCGGGGCGCTGCCGTTTCCGCAGGTAGAGCGGATCGAAACGCACTTGATCGAGATAGATAATTAGGTTATGCAATAATAACGGCGTGCAGCAGACACCGGTGACATCCGCAGAGGACAGCGTCGTCAATCTACTTGTCACCGCCGGTCGGCTGACCCGGCTGGCCGGGGTGATCAGCGGCGAGGACCTACCACGGGCCGTTATGCGGGCACTGGCGGTGCTCGATGAACACGGCGCCGTGCGGGTCAGCGAATTCGCCCGCATCGATCGATGTTCGCAACCGGCGGCAACGGCGCTGATCGGGCGACTCGTCGCGGACGGATTCGCCACCCGACGCAAGGACCCGCAGGATTCGCGGGCCGTCGTCGTCGAACTCACCCCGGCCGGACGTGACCGCCTGCAGCGCGCGCGACGCGCCTTCGGCACCGCACTCGCGACCCGACTGCCCGAATTCGATACCGCCCGCCTCGCCCGCATGGAGACAGATCTGACAGAACTGCTGGACGCCCTCAAAAAGGCTGCGCCACAGCACTATTCGACCTGAGGTGAGCGACGTGTGCCGCCGTGGCCGGTGCCGCGAGGCAAGACAACAACTCGGTGTTCAGGTTCGATGACCTGATGTTGGTGACGCCGTACCTGGTTCGAGCGCGGGGTTATCAGCACCCCGCGCTCTACCTCCGAAAGCTCTCCCCGTACGGGCTGTTCGCATCGTTCGAAGACCAATTCGAACAGATCTGGGGAACCGTAACCCCGTACCTGCAAGAGGTGAATCCCGATGGGCTCACGGCGTGACTACTACCGAGATCCGAACGCACCCAGGCCGAACAGCTTGGTCCCCGGAGGTTCGGCACTGGTCGTCGACGACCGGGGGGCCATCCTCATGCAGCGCCGAAGCGACTCCGGGAACTGGTCGTTCCCCGGAGGAATCATGGAGATCGGAGAAACGCTCGAACAGTGCGTGATCCGTGAGACCAAAGAGGAATCCGGACTGGATATCGAGATCACCGGGATACTCGGTATCTATACCGACCCTCAGCACGTGATCGCCTACGCGGACGGCGAGATCCGCCAAGAGTTCAACATCACGTTCTACGGCAGGGTGATCGGTGGCCGGATCGAGGTCAGTTCCGAGTCGACGGAAGTGAAATTCCTTCGGCTCGAAGAACTCGAGACACTGCCGGTACACCAGACGGTTCGGCTCCGGTTGCAGCACCACGCCGAACAACGCTCGACGCCGTATCTGGGATGAGCGACGCATAGGCCGCGCTGGCATTGTTCGCCGCCGACCTGGCCTGCTACCCGATGACAAGCCGGTGCTGATCGCCGGGACCGTCCCGGCGGGCCTGTTATCGCCATCAACAACACGCTGATCACCGAGGCCATCATGATCTCGGCGCCGGTGGAACGCGGCGACCGCATCCGCCGCGTACAGTTTCGTCCGCTTCGCTGGCGGCGCCGCGGCCCCCACCTGGCGGGCAAGCTCGGCAAACACAGCATCGGCCTGCCGTTCCGGGCGGGTCCGGCGGGCGCCGTGGCCTGGTGCTCGTGCTGCTCACCGGGCGTTGCGCGCTGGCCCATACCGATGGCCACGACCCAGCGCCGCACGGCGTCGATGAGGCGCAGGCGATCAGTCGGCGACCGACCTGCCAGGTAACCCGCGCGGAGTACGGTCGGAAGGTATGACTGATGAGACGCGGGGCCGGGTGAAGGTCGAGACCGGCCAGAAACGGGTGCGGGTGTACCTGCGTGGACAGCTGGTCGCCGACACCATACGACCGGTGCTGGTATGGGAAGGACCGCACTATCCGACCTACTACCTGCCGGTCGCGGATCTGCACGCGAAGCTCGAGCCCAATGGCAGGACCAAACATTCCCCCAGTCGCGGGGATGCGACCGAATACGATGTGCTGCTCAACGGTGTGACCGCGCCGGGCGCCGCACTGCGCCACCATGATTCGCCGATTCCCGAACTCGACGAACTGGTACGGCTGGACTGGAATTCGATGGACGAGTGGTTCGAGGAAGACGAGCCGGTCTACGTCCACCCGCGCGATCCGTATTCGCGGGTCGATATCCTCGCCAGCTCGCGCCACGTCCGCGTCGAGATCGACGGTGTCACCGTCGCCGACTCCCACTCCCCGCGCATCCTCTTCGAAACCGGACTTCCCGCGCGGTACTACCTCCCGCTGACCGACGTCCGCATGGACCTGCTGAGCCCCTCCACAACCCACACCCGCTGCCCGTACAAAGGCACCGCCGAGTACTGGACCGTCCGCATCGCGGACAAGGACCACCCGGACATTGTCTGGACCTACCGCACCCCACTCCCGGAAAGCCAGAAGATCGCGGGCCTGGCCTGCTTCTACAACGAAAAGGTCGATATCTTCGTGGACGGCGAACTCCAGCCCCGCCCGCACACCCCATTCAGCTGATTCACCTCGAGCTGGCTCTCGAAGCCACGGAAATCCGTGCTGCTGGCCGAACCTGTCGGCACGCTGCGCAGATCGCTCGATGCCGCATCACGTCCGACCGATTCGGTCAGAGCGCCGCAGGTTCGTCAGGAAGCTCGACTGCGCCGCCAGCGCACAGGGCTGGCCCCGAGGCCGGGTGAGCTTCAGACCGCGATCAGCGGTGGCTGATCATCGGCGCGGCGGTATTGGCCCGGCGGCAAGCCGTATTCGCGTTTGAAGGCCTTGGCGAAGGCGAATTCCGAGGTGTAGCCGACCTTTCGGGCCACGGCGCCGAGGGGGCTGTCGGTATCGCGCAGCAGGCGGGCGGCGGTGAGCATGCGCCAGCGGGTGACGTAGGCCAGCGGCGGTTCACCGATGGTGGCGGCGAAGCGACGGGCCAGGGTGGCGCGCGATACGCCAGCGATATCGCTGAGGTCGGGGACGGTCCAGCTGCGGCCGGGTTCTTCGTGCACGGCGCGCAGGGCGGCGGCGACCGCCGGATCGGCGAACGCACCAGCCCAACCCGTTGCCGGTTCGCCGGTGGCCTGTTCGTCGAACCAGGCGCGCAGGATGAACAGGAGCAGGGTCTCCAGAATGGCGGGAACGGCGGCATCGCTGCCCTGTTTCGGTTCGGCGACCTCGGCGGCGAGCAGCTCGACGGCGGCGCGCAGGGACGGGTGCCGACCGGGACGCGCCGGGAGATGGATGAATTCGGGGAGTTCGTCGAGCAGCGGGTGGCTGCGCTGCCCGCCGAGTTCGTATGCGCCGCACAGCAACGCGGTGCGGACGCCGGGTCCGATTATCTCGCGCGACTCACCCGGCTGCGCCTTCTCGGTGACCGGACTGTCGAGGCGGTCGACCAGATCGTGGTCGGCACCACGCGGCATGAACAGGACATCGCCCACCTCGAGAGCGATCGGTTCCCCGCCATAGGGCACCGCCAGGCACGAACCCTGCAGCACCACATGGAAACCCGCGCCGGGGACCACCGGATAGGCGCGGCCCCACGGCGCGTGCCGGACGAACAGACCGGAGGTCGGGTTGCCCGTGCGGATGGCCGCGATGGTCTCGCTGAGGATGTCCACCTGCTCTCCCTCAGCTGGCTCCGCCGGAGGACTCACCGCGCATGAGCGCTCCTAGGGTTTCCCGGTCCGTCACGTCCATCTTGATGCAGGCGCGGTAGAGGTGGCCCTCCACGGTGCGGACCGAAACGGTCAGGCGGTCGGCGATCTGCCGGTTGGACAGTCCTGCCGCAACGAGATTCGCGATTTCACGTTCGCGGGAGGTGAGCGGTAAGGGCTGGGCGGCTTGGCGCAGGGCGGGGGTGCTCGCACCGCCGCAGGCCGCGGCCAGGCGGTTCGCAGTGGCGGCGGATTCCAGCAGGCGGCGGCGGTCTCCGGCTCGTTCATGGGCCGATGCCGCTTGGGCGGCGGCGTCGGCGGCCGAGAGCAAGGCACCGATGCGCTCGAATTGGGCCGCGGCCGCATCCAGGCCGGGTCCGTCGTGGGCGGCCAAGGCCACCGCATGGCTGGCCTGGATCTGCACCAAACCACCGTCGACCCGAACCGCCAGATCGGCGAGTCGGCCTGCCGCGGAATGGTCGCCGAAGCGGGCGGCCGCATGCAGTGCCATGGCCTCGATGGCGTGCTGATGTGAGCGTGCCGCCGCATCGGCGGCGCCCATGGCCAGTCGGATGGCCGGGGTGACGGTGCCCTCCGCGGCAGCGACGCAGGCCCGTGCGATCTCCAACTGCGGGTCGTAGACCGCGCTGTGCCTGCCGCCGCGCGCAATCGCCTCGGCAATGGATTCGGCGGCCTCCGGCGCCCGGCCGAGTGCCGAATATGCTTCGGCCAAACGGATTCTCGCCGGAATATGCCAGGCGGCGGCGCCCTCCGCGGTGAGCGCGGCCACTGCCTGTTCGAGATGTTCGATCCCGTCCAGGAAGCGGCCCTGTGCCACATCGACGGTCCCCTGCAGGATTTTCGACATGCCCCAAGCCAGGTACTGACCTGCCGACGAATAGCCGAAATGCCCTGCGGCACAACGGCGTGCGGCCTCGAGATCACCGGTGAAGGTCAGCGCGAGCACCTCGGCGTGGGTGGAGATGTACCGGTTGAGTCCGTCGATATGCGACTCCACCTGATGCCCGCGGGCCGCGTACTGCCGCGCCGCCTCGCCCTTGCCCATCAGCGCCAGCGCCAGCCCGCCGCCGAAGGAGGCCCACCAAACCGCCCACGGCGGTGCGCCCTTGGTCTCCATCACCGCCTCGGCCGCGGAAAATGCGTCCTCGAGCCGATTTTCATTGACCGCACACGCCGAGGCCAGGCCATCGAAGGTCGCGACGATCTTCGGATGCCGCACCTTGGTCCGCAACATCGCGAGCACCTCATCGGCCCGCTCGGCATCGCCCATGGCCCAGAACAGATTCGACACCCGGGTGCTGCCCCAGCGGGCCAGCTGCACCTCGTTCATATGATCCGGATCGAAGCTGGCCAGGGTGCGTTCGGCCTCGATGCGATGGCCCTGCCACAGCAGCGCGCGCGCCAGCAGATCCGCGGCCTCCACCCCACCGCGACGTTCCACCGCGGCCCTTGCGAAACGCTCACCGAGCGGCAGATTGGCCAACCCGATCGCATCGGCGGCGGCCGCCTCGAAGAGTTCGAGATCGGCGGATTTATCACTGTCCAAGGCCAATTCGGCCAACCGGATGCGGTCCGGGGCGGAATTGATCGGCCGTTCCTTGAGCGAGGAGTACAGCCGACCACGCAGTCGCCGCGCCGAGGCGATGCCGAGCCGACGCCGGATCACCTCACCGAACAGCGGATGGTTGTAGCGCACGATCAGCTGGTTGGCATTCTCGACAACCCGGATGAGACCACGGGTTTCGGCGGCCTCCACGGCCTCCTCACCCGCCACTTCGGCGAGCACGTCGAGGTCGATGGGCTCGCAGAAGGTGAGCAGTTCGAGCACCCGCAACACCGAATCGGGCAGCTGTTCGACCCGATCCTCGAGTAGCGCAGCCAATTCCGAGGTCACCGCGGCCCGGCCGCGCAGCTGCCAGACCCCGTTCACCTGCCGCAGCGAACCCGCCTCCAGCGCGCCCTCCACCAAGTGCCGGAGGAACAGGGCATTTCCGCCGGAGGACTCCCACATCAGATTGGCGGTGAAACCCTCGAGCTGTCCGCCGAGCATCTGCTCGACCAGATCGACGCTCTGCTGCTGGCTGAACGGGTTGAGATCGACGCGCAGCAGGTGGCCGTCTTTCCACAGCGAAGTGACCGCATCGGGCACCTGCACCCCGCTGCGCACGGTCGCGACGATATGTGCCGCCTTATCGATGGCCAACTGCAGCAATAGTGTCGCCGAGAGCTGGTCGAGCAGGTGTGCGTCATCGACGCCGATGATCGCGTGCCCGTCGGCGAGCAGTGCCTCGCGCGCGGCGGACATGAACGTCACCGGATCGTGCGCGGTATAAACGCCGACCATATGGGCGAATACGCCGAGCGGGATGCTGCGGGCCGATTCCGTGCCCGCAACCCACCGGATATTGCCGCCCACGGCCGCCGTCGCGTGTCTGGCCAGTGTCGTCTTTCCGACACCGGCGTCTCCGGTCAGTACCGCACCGACATATTCGGTACCGGTGAGTGCTGCGCGGATCGCTTCGAACTCGGTCTCGCGCTCGATCATCGGCCAGTTCCGAGCCATAGCTCTTACTTTAGTTCGTCCCGGATCATGATCGATGACAACGAACGATGAACGGGCGCACCGATTCCGCTCTTGTAGCCCTAGCCGAGTACGTCGTGGCGGACAATCGTCTGGTCACGCCCCGGTCCGACGCCGATGCAGGAAATACGGGCGCCGGACAACTCCTCCAGGCGCAGCACATAGGCCTGCGCGTTGGCGGGCAGTTCCTCGAAGGTCTGCACGTGCGAGATGTCCTCCCACCAACCGGGCATCTCCTCGTAAATCGGCTTGGCGTGGTGGAATTCGGTCTGTGTGGTCGGCATCTGCTCGACCCGCTTGCCGTCGATCTCGTAGGCGACACAGATCGGCACCCGCTCCAGACTCGACAGCACGTCCAGCTTGGTGAGGAAGTAATCGGTGATGCCGTTGACCCGGGTCGCGTAGCGCGCGATGACCGCGTCGAACCAGCCGCACCGGCGGGCCCGGCCGGTGGTCACACCGACCTCGCCGCCCTGTTTGGCCAGGAATTCACCGAAGTTGTCGAACAGTTCGGTCGGGAACGGACCCGAACCGACGCGGGTGGTGTAGCACTTCAGGATGCCGAGCACCGTATTGATCTTGTTGGGTCCGATGCCGGCGCCGACCGCCGCACCGCCCGAGGTCGGGTTGGACGAGGTGACATACGGATACGTGCCGTGGTCCACATCGAGCAGGGTGCCCTGCGAACCCTCCAACAGCACGGTTTCGCCGCGCTCCAGCGCCAGATTCAACTCCAGCCGGGTGTCGGCGATGCGGTGCTTGAAGCTGTCCGCCTGCTCGAGCACCTCGTCCACCACCTGCTGCGGGTCGAGCGCGCGGCGGTTGTAGATCTTCACCAGCACCTGGTTCTTGAACTCCAGGGCGGCTTCGACCTTCTGCGTCAGGATCTTCTCGTCGAGCACATCGGCGACCCGCACGCCGACCCGGGCGACCTTGTCCTGGTAGCACGGACCGATACCGCGGCCGGTGGTGCCGATCTTCTTATTGCCGAGGAAGCGTTCGGTGACCTTATCGATGGCCACGTGGTACGGCATGATCAGGTGCGCGTCGGCCGAGAGCAGCAGACCCGAGGTGTCGACGCCGCGCTCCTCCAGTCCGGCCAGCTCTGCGAGCAGGACGCCGGGATCGACCACGACACCGTTGCCGATGACATTCGTCACGCCGGGGGTGAGGATGCCGGACGGGATCAGATGCAGTGCGAACTTATCGCCATTGGGCAGCACGACGGTGTGACCGGCGTTATTGCCGCCTTGGTAGCGAACCACCCATTGCAACCTGCCACCGAGCAGATCGGTTGCTTTGCCCTTACCCTCGTCGCCCCATTGGGCGCCGATCAGGACGATTGCCGGCATGGTCGTGTCTCCTACGGTTCGACGCGCAACACCCCGGGCGATGGCAGTCGGCGCGGCCGACCGGGTGGATGAACACCTGTGCTGCAGCTACCTGCCGTACTGAGGCGGTGGCCGGAAGCACAGTCTACCCAAAGCGTTCGAGGCGGCATCGAACCGGATCGCACCGTAGGCTCGGCAACCGTGTGGCCGTAGTCGGGCAGGGCTATGGTTGCGTGGCACTGGCGGACGAGCAGGTATCCGACCGGGGAAGTGGCGAGGGTGGCCGACGGGTTTGTCGGCCGAACCGAGGAGGGTGTACCGCAGTTTGAGTACCCACGTTCTCTGTTGCGACGGCGCACCAGTACCCATCGCCCTCGCGTCACTGCCGATCTCACAGACGACCGCCATCCCGGACACCAGCGTGATCGATGAGCTACTACCCGTCCTCGCCGCCGACAGCCTGCCCCGGCTGATCGTGCTCGGCGACGACGCCGCCCTGGCCTCGGTGCTGACCCATCTGATGCGCACCGAACGACTCCATGTGGAGATCGGCTATGTGCCCGTCGACAAGACCTACGGCTCCCGCGCCTACCAGACCGGAACCGGCAATGCCGCCGCCAAGCGGGCGGTGGAGGGCCGGGCATCCGAAGTCCCGCTGATCCGTGACGACACCGGAACGGTGCTGGTCGGACGGGCCGTGGTCACCGGCCCCGGCGGCGGGAAACTCGAGGGTGAGGCCTACGTGGACGACGCCCAATTGTTCTCCGGCAAGGTCAACGCGATGCTCGTGTCCCCGACACTCGAACTGCCGGGTGTGCGGGCGGCCGTGCCAAGGTTCCTGCGCCGACGTCACTGGCTGGCGGGACGGGCCGCGCAGCTGGGCACACCGGGGGCGGTGGTGACCCGCGACGGCATTGCCAATGAGCGGATTCTGCCGCGCTCGTCGTTCTATCGGCATCACGAAAACTGGCTACTGGTTCGATGACGATTCCATTCCCGAAAGACCGCCGCTCTGGACTCGGCGCCGTGCGCCCGAGCCCGGTATTCCTACTGGTGATCGCGATCTCCGTGGCGGGCGGGGTGCTGGCCTGGAATGCCGACGCGCAGTCCACGCGGGCGAAGTTCGGGGTATTTCTGCTCGTCGTCTTCGGCTGGATCGTCACACTGTGTCTGCACGAGTTCGCGCACGCGTTCACGGCCTGGCGGGCGGGCGACCGCGAGGTGGAATTGCGGGGGTATCTCACGCTGAATCCACTGAAATACAGCCATCCGCTGCTGTCGATCGTGTTCCCGATGGTGTTCATCGCGCTCGGCGGTATCGGATTGCCGGGCGGTGCGGTGTATGTGCACACACATAACGTCAGCCCACGCATGCAGCGCATCATCAGTGGTGCCGGGCCCGCGGTGAACGCGGTGTGTGCGGTGCTGCTGTTGGTGGTTGTGCGGTACTTCGGCAGCGACACGTCGCATCGCGCGTTCTGGTACGGCCTGAGCTTCCTGGCGTTTCTGCAAATCACCGCAACGCTTTTGAACATTCTGCCGGTGCCCGGGTTGGACGGGTACGGCCTGATCGAGCCGTCGCTGAGTTATCAGACCCGGCGTGCGCTCGATCAGTTCAAGCCCTTCGGCATGCTGATCCTGTTTGCGCTGCTGTTCACGCCATCGATCAACAAGGTGTTCTTCGACGCGGTCTACTCGCTGTACGAATTGTCCGGGGTCGACGCGGATTGGTCGCGGTTCGGCAGCTGGCTGACCCGGTTCTGGACGTAGCCGGTTTCGGAACCGGTCGGTCCGATCTGTTCCCAGTGCTGGGGATCCCGCTGTTCACCCGCGCCAACTATCGTCCCGGACACCCGTTCAAGAAGTTTGAGCGGTTAGGTTGCGAGAAAGAACGCCCCGGTCGATCGCGACGAGCGGCGCGTTCAACTCGCGCCTGACAAACACCATGGCGACGGCACTCTCCGACTCGCCCAGACCCCCCGTAGACAGCGCTGTCCTACCTCCGACCGCCCGAAACAATCCAGGCGGTCGTCATCTCCAGCTTGTGCTCGACCCTTTGGAGCTATGCCATGACTGGCACGCCATCCCTCATCACCTTGTCGGTGGTCATCCCCGTTCTCGACGAAGCCGCGCTCATACTGCAGTGCCTGGAACGACTCGTGGACCAGGAAGCGATCAGTGAAATCATCGTCGTCGACAACGGCAGCACCGACGGCACCGACGCGATCGTGCGTGAATACGCGGCCGCACATCCGAAGGTCGAACTCGTCTACGAGGAAACGCGGGGTCTCATCCCCGCACGCAATACCGGACTGGCAAAGGCGCGCGGTGATTTCATCGCCCGCATCGACGCCGACACCTTCGTCGAGCCGTACTGGGGTGCGGCCATCCGCGATTATGCGTCCGCACATCCGGATGTCGCCGCGACGACCGGCATCTTCACCTACCACGACTCGCCGGTCCCCTTCTTCCTGGACATCGGCGTCTGGGCGAAGCTGAAGCTCGGCATGTTCGGCGGCCCGGTCGGCAATATGCACGGTGCGAATATGGCCATCCGCCGCACCGCATGGGATGAAGTCAAGGACGACACCACCACTCGGACCGATATCCACGAGGATCTGGATCTGGCACTGTGCCTGTCGATAAAGGGGCTGCACATTCAACAGCTCCCGGATCAGCGGGTGCGGATCTCGGCCCGGCGGCGCCGGACCAATCCCCGTGAATTCTGGACCTATCAGTTGCGTGGACTGGACGCCCTCACGAATCGGGGATATCACCTCCTGCCGGTGACCCGGGTCTACGCCAGCTTGGCCTGGCTGGGGCACACCCTGCAATGGCCGATCTATCGGCTATGGGATTTCGATCGTCGCCGCTTCACTTTGCGCGGCAGTCCGGAACGCCTGTCCCCGGTGGACTGAATCGCGGGTTCCGGTCGCCCGGTCCT
Organism: Nocardia sp. NPDC004278; assembly: GCF_053602975.1. NCBI lineage: Bacteria > Bacillati > Actinomycetota > Actinomycetes > Mycobacteriales > Nocardiaceae > Nocardia > Nocardia sp. NPDC004278. Next base: position 31,007 of record NZ_JBSGEQ010000008.1, on the reverse strand, counting down.
CTGGGACCGGGCGACCTCTTCGCTCGACCACGGTGCGCCCCTACCCGCCCGGCCACCACACCATATGGCCGGTAGGGCGTCTCGCCATCGTGCGAAGCCGCTGAACCGCAATACCCCTCGTCACCGCGGTTACCTCTCGAGGCTATGACCGCGACGACGTGCGAACACGAGTAGCGCACTACGCGATGATCGCCGGTTCGCGCGCCGGGGATCGCGCAGGCGTTCCCGCACGACGGAAAATGGCTGAAATCCGCTGAGTAGTCGTGCTATTGCTCGGGCGGCACATGCGGATTCGGGACCGTCGGAGGCAGCATCGCCATTGCGGAGATGCGCTGCATACCGCAGACCTGCATGAGATCGACCAGCATGGAACGCATCTGTGCGAAGACCACATGCGCCGAAAGTCCCGCGCCGTCAACGAGTTCCGGCCGCGTGGCCTTGGCGACGCCGCGCAGCACCCTGGCGGCCTCGGCCTGATCCGGCTGCTGGCCGGGATCGGCGAGCATCATTCGGCGCACCACGTCGACGGCCTGGGCCAGGCGCTCGAGTTCCTCGATGAGTCGGGGATCGAGAATTTCGTCGTCCTGCACCAGCGTCAGCGAACGGCGCAGCAGCACCCTGGTGTTGCGGACCGCGTTATCGAGCGGATCGGCGGTGGCGCGGATGCGGTCGAGGCGCGCGCGCGAATTCCAGTAGAGCGGAGAGATCCGGCTGATCTCGCGACCGCCCTCCAGGGTGGAGCGCAGGCCGTCGATCTGCGGCTGTGTCTTGCGGGCGGCGGTCAGGGCGAGGCGGATCTTCTCCTGATCCTGTTCGAGCAGTCCGTCGGCGCACTCGTGCAGCGATTTGCCCATCACCGCAAGGACTTCCGCGGCCTGCTCACGGGCCCGGCGCACCGGATGCAGCGGGATCGAGGCGACCACGACCACGCCGACCAGTCCGCCGACCAGCGCGTCGATCATGCGCGAGAAGCCGCCGCCCGCCGAGGGCGGCAGCAGGGTGGCCACCAGCACCGCGGAACCGGCGGCCTGCATGGTGATGATCGACCCGCCGTCCAGGAAGACCGCGAGCGCCATGGCCACCGCGACCACCAGGGCGATCTGCCAGACGCCGGTGCCCGCGCGCGTGATGAACAGGTCGCCGATGCCGATGCCGACCGCGACGCCGACCACCAGTTCCACCGACCTGCGCAGCCGCGCACCGAAGGAAATGCCGATCGAGACCACGGCCGCGGTCGGTGCGAAGAACGGCTGGGTATGCCCGACTATCTTGTGCGCGATAAACCAGGCCAGCGCCGCACCGACCGCGCACTGCAGAATCGGCAGCGCGGACAGCCGCAACCGCGCCCACGAACTGCGCAACTTCTCCATAGTGCTGGCGCGGGCGACACCAACGGGGGAATTCGGATCGAGCCCACCCGTCGCCCGACCGCCACCCCCCTTCGAATCGCTACGCGATGCTGTTTTCACGCTGTCTCAGTCGAGCCCGAGCTCCGCAGCTGCGCGTGGGTCGCAGTCCTCCAACAGATCCAGGCAGCGCGCGTACTCCTCGGTCTCGCCGATAGCCCTGGCCGCGCGCGCGAGCGCGGCGACGCTGCGCAGGAAACCGCGATTGGGCTCATGGCTCCACGGCACCGGCCCGAAACCCTTCCAGCCATTGCGTCGCAAGGAATCGAGGCCGCGGTGGTAGCCGGTGCGCGCGAACGCGTACGCGGCGACGATGTCGTGGTTGACCACCTGGGCGTCGCCCTCGGCCCCACCGCGCGCCAACGCGGCCTCGGCAAGATGGGCCCATGCGATCGAGGCCGCCGGATGCGCGGCCGCGACCTGCACCGGATCGGCCTTCTCGAGCAGCGCCTCCTCCGCTTCGGAGTCTTCGGGCAGGAGTACCGGTTGCGGTCCGAGCAAGTCACCGAACGAGGTCATGCGGTTCATTGTGCACCGACCGCCCGGGTCGTGGCGCGGGGGAATCCTCACAGTTGGACGAATTGCTGATTAGGCTGGCCGTCGAGTTCAACTGTTCCGCCCGACCGAGGGGTAGTAGGTGTCCGATCCGAACGACGAGAAGAGCCCGGCACAAGATACCGGCCGACCCGCCGGAGCGGCCGGTAACGCAAGCCCCGGCGCACCCGCGGACCGGACACCCGCATCGAACGCCAGCTCGTCCCCGGCGAACTCCGGCGCGCCCGGAGCGACCGGCGCATCGTCGAAGCCCGGCGCTGCCGCGGACCGCACTGCCGCTGGCCAACGGGCAGCCGCCCCGCCGACGCGACCGATTCCAGCCCCGACCGGTTCGGCGCCATCGTCGAATCCGACGCCGTCGGCGGGTTCGAAGCCATCGCCGGGATCAACACCATCGTCCGGATCAACGCCGTCGCCCGGCTCGACACCGTCGCAGGGATCAACACCATCGTCCGGATCAACGCCGTCGCCCGGCTCGACACCGTCGCAGGGATCAACGCCGTCGTCCGGCTCGAGGCCATCGCCGGGACCTGGCACGTCTGGGGGATCTGGCGCAACCACCGAGGAACGGGCGGCCGCCGCGCCGACTCGGCCGATCGCGACACCGTCGACTCCGAAACAACCGCCTGGTACCACGCCGACGCGCGTCTCGGATGCCTCAACAGGGGATATCGCGGCGCTCGGCAAGCCTGCCGAGGCCGCGGCCGCTCGAACGACGCCACCTTCCGCCGCCACTCCCAACCAACCGGCCAGATCCGCAGGTGCACAACCGCCCACATCCGCTGCAGGCGGCCCGACCAAGCCCGCCGCGGCAGGCCGGTCCGCTAGCGGCTCGGGCCGACCCGGCGCAACGAAACCGGCCACCGGCAGCACTGCAAGTGGTCCCGCCGCTGCGACGCCGACTTCCGAAGCGAAGACCGTAGCGATCCCGCGCGGCGTCACCGAGGCCAAAGCGCCTGCCAAAGAATCAGCTGCCGCCACGACGGCTACTGCCGCAGCAAGCACCGCCGCACCCGCCGCGAACCCCGCCGCCAAGCCGGCACCAACAACTGGCGGACCCACCGAGGCACCGACCGCCGCTGCCACCCGACCGGGCGCACCGAGTACTGCAGCTCCCTCCGGCAGGCCCGCACCAACCGCTGGCGGCCCCACCAACGCACCAACTCCCGCCAGCGCCGCCACACCCACCACTCCGTCCGACAAGCCGACACCAACCGCTGGCGACCCCACCAACGCACCGACCAACGTCGCCGCCCGACCTGGCACAGCGCCCGCGGCGAGCACTGCCGCCGCACCAGCCGCGCGTCCCTCCGGCAAGCCGACACCAGCACCTGGCAGCCCCACCAACGCACCGGCCGCCACTCCCCCCGGCAAAACGACGCCAACAGCTAGCGGACCCACCAACGCACCGACCAACGTCGCCGCCCGACCGGGCACCCCGCCCGCCGCACCGGCCGCGCCTCCCTCCGGCAAGCCGACACCAGCACCTGGCAGCCCCACCAACGCACCGACCGCAACTCCCCCCGGCAAAACGACGCCAACAGCTAGCGGCCCAACCGACGCACCAACCAAGGCTGCGGCCGGACCCAACGCACCGACTGCTGCGATCGAAGAGGGCGGTCCTGCGGTCCGATCCGCAAGTGCGGCAGTGACATCCGCCGCCGCGGGCGGTTCGGCAGCTGGCCGACCGGCCGATACGGGTAAGGGATCCGCCCCGGCCGCCGCCAAATCCTCACCCAACGAACCCACCGCGACCGCTGCCACGAAACCCGGTGCTCCGGCGGGTGCCAAGTCGGCCGGCCCGGCGGCACCGTCCGGCAGCGCTACCGCACCAGTTGGCGACTCCGCAGCGTCGAGCCGGACCACCACCCCGTCCGGTGCCACACCTGCTCCGGCCAGCGGCGCAAGCCCAGCTGCCGCATCATCGGGCCGCACCACCCCGGCCGCTGATACGGCTGAACCAGCCAGCGGTGCCGCCGCCGTATCGTCCGGCAGCGCTGCCACGCAATCCGGCGCAGCCGCAGCCGGTGCGGCACCGTCCGCCGGATCCACGGCGGAAACCGTTGTGATTCGGCGGGATTCGAATGCCAGCGGGTCCGCGGTACCCGCCGATGCGAACGCGGATCAGGTCGATGACGCTGCGGGGGCCGATGCGGCGACCACGGTGATGCCGCGGATCGAACTGGTGCAGCCGTCGGCGGGCGATAAGGATGCGGCCTCGACTTCTCCGGAGGAGACGACCGGCGACGAGCCCGATCTGACCGGGGCCGATGACAAGACCGTCGCCATGCCGGTGGTTTCGAAGTTGGATGCCGAGAAGACCATGGCATTGCCGATTCAGCAGCCGGTCGATAAGGACGCGACGCAGCGGATGCGGACCGGATCGAAGCCCGGTGCCACCGATCGGGTCGTACCACCCCCGGCGCGCCCCGGGCCGGTCACCAAGCCGCCGAGTACGCCGCGTCCGGCGGCCGGGCCGAAGCAGGCCGGAGCCCAAGGACCCGCGCAGGGACCCGGGGTCGAGGAGACCGCCCCGTCGGCACCGCGCCCGCCAGCTCGCCAGCGTCAGGTCGCGTCGGCGCCGTCGCCGGCGGATACCCAACTGACCCGGCCCGCACAGCCGGTCCAGCCACGGCCGCCGCAGCCACGGCCGATGGCGCAACCGCAGCGGATCACGCCCTCCGGCCAGCAGGCCGCGGCCACTGCCGAAGCACCGGCGGGGTCGAAGCGCCGGTTGTTCGTGGTGCTCGGGGCGGCCGCGGTCGCCATCATCGCGGTGATCGCACTCGCGGTCGTCCTGGTCGGGAATCGGGGCGACAACTCCCCAGAGGCCAAGGTGCGCGCCAGCATCACCGATTACACCGACGCACTGAAGTCCGGCGATCTCGCGGCACTGCGCAAGTCCACGTGCGGGCAGCTGCACGACTTCTACCAGGGCATTCCGGAGGACCAGTTCGCAGGCGTGCACCGGCTATCGATGGATCGCAAGAACATTCCGGTGGTGGCGAGCGTCGATGCGGTCCGGATCACCGATAAGTCCGCGATTGCACAGGCCACCGTCTATACCGATGCGGATCCGTCGAAGCGATCGGCCAGGACCTTCGATCTGGAGCGGACCGACGCCGGCTGGAAGGTCTGCGACCCGCCGACCGCAGGGACGCCCTAGACGGCCGACGCCATAACCGAAAGGCAAGCCCTCTAACCGGTAGCGAACGTCACATTCACCTGGTCAATGGACCGGTTCGCCAGTAGCATGGCCCGGATCATGGTCAGGGAGCAGACAATCGCACAGCCGGAAAACGATGTAGTTGTGCAGACAGACACAATGGCTGGGCGCCGGTTCCGGGTGCGCGAGCTCTATGCGGTCGGCCGGGAGAAGGTCCGCGAATTCGCCCGCGCAACGCAGAGTCAGCACGGCGCGCATTACTTCGAACCCGATGCGGACAAGCTCGGCTACGACACGATCGTCGCGCCGCCGACATTCGCCTCGGTCATCGGCATCAGTGCGACCCGGGCGCTGCTCGAAACGGTGCTGGCCGATTACGACCTGTCCCAGATCCTGCAGACCGACCAGGTCTTCGAACTCACCCGGCCGATCGTGGCGGGCGATCGGCTCAGCACCGAGGTCGTGATCGAATCGATCCGGCAGTTCGGCGATAACGACTTCATCCTGGTGACGTTCTCGCTGACCAACCAGCACGGCGAGATCGTGCAGTCGGGTTCGACCACCATCGTGGCGCGCCGCGGTGTCGAGGTCGACCCGAATATCGCCGACGCCGTCGAGAACATCATGATGCACTCACGCCCGGTGACGGTCGGTGATATCACGGTCCCCGACAGCGGGCCGCTGGTCGCCCTGGCCGCGGATGCCCCGCCCCCCGGAGCGCCCGCGGTGCCGAGCGAATTCGTGCACACCATCCCGGACTTCGACCAACTATCCGTCGGCGACCAGCTCCCGGCCGCAACCGCACAGGTGACGCGCGGCGATCTGGCCAACTACGCCGGAGTTTCCGGCGATCCCAACCCGATTCACTTCAGCGAGCGTGCGGCCCAACTGGCCGGACTCCCGACGGTGGTGGCGCACGGGATGCTGACCATGAGCCTGGCGGGCGGTTATCTGACCTCCTGGCTCGGCGATCCGACGGCCATCGAGAAGTTCAGCGTGCGGTTCTCCGGATTCGTCCCGGTGACGTCCGAGGCACCGAGCAACGTGGAGTTCAGCGGCAAGATCAAATCGCTCGATCCGCAACGGCGCACCGCCACCATTCTGCTCGCGGGCGCGTCGGAGGGCCGCAAGCTCTTCGGCCGGGCCATCGCCGAGGTCCGCTTCGCCTAGCGGCGCAACCTCATTCGATGGTCGCGTGCATGAGATACACGTTGTAGTCGCTCCAGGTCGACATATTGAAGTAGAGATCCGAACCCGAGGACCAGGGGTGGATGAATCCGCCGTACAGCTCCGGGTAGTCGCTCACCCGCACCGTCGGCGCGGCATCGGACCACACGCCCTGCGGTGAATTCGATTCGCGGACGACCAGAGCCACCTTCGCGGTATCGAGATAGCTCATCTGCCAAACATTTCGGGCGGCGTCGAAGCGCACGGACAGCTCACCGGCCGGTCCGTCGACGATCGGGCTCGCGGAGCCGAATCCACCCACCGGAGTCCAGTTTCCGTCGCGCCAGTACTGATAGGCCGTGGTATTGAGCAGCTGATCCTTCGGTACCCGGGCGAGGCCGACCGCCGCGAGCCGAGTATTGGGCGTGCCGAACATGTATACGTAGTCGCCCTGTGGAACCATCGCGCTCACTTGGAAATTCGCGAGTCCGAAGATGTTGTCCCAACGCGCGTAGGGATCCTTGGTCCAGGTCTGGCCGTGGTCATCGGAATAGGCGATGCCGCCGTAATTGGTGAAGAACGTACCGGGAAAGCTGTTCCAGGTGCGAATCGACATATAGCTCAGATACTGCCGCCCGCCGAGCGCGAATCCGGAGGTCGGAATCGTGGTGACCTCGACATTGTCGAGTTTGCGGCTGGAGAGCACTTCCGCCGCGTGGCAGCGGTCGTCGGTCACCATCCGGTCGTAGGTCATACCGTCGGACAGGTCCCGGTCGGTGCTGAAGGCCAGCACATTGCTGCGCCAATCCATCCCCACCCCGCCCGGTGGGCGGAAGCCGCGCCCGATGGTGTCACCGAAGGCGGTGGCGATCTCCCCCGGCGCGCTCTCCCACATGATCCCGAGGTCGGTGCCGTCCACCTGCCAACGCTTATCGGTGCGATTCACCGAATTCGCGCCGGTCTGCTTGGCCACCTCGGTGACCGAACCGATGCGCGGCGCGGGCCGGGCCGCGGACAGCGGGGCGGGCTCGGTCGGCGGATCCACTGGCGGCGGGGGCGGCGGCACCGCACCCGGATCCGGTCCTGGTCCGGGTATCGCGAAGTGGAAGGGCTTGGGACTCAGAAGAATTTCCGGAATGCCGAGTCGGCTGGCCAGGCTCGGCGGCGGTGTCGGCGCATCGGTCAGATCCGGGCACGGGTTGGTGCACGGATTCGACGGCAACTCCATCTCCGTCCGCGTCGGCGGTGCTGCGGGCCGATCCGGCGGCAGCACGGTGATCACCGGATACGGGATCGGCACCTCGAACGTCTTGGGCACCAGGCCCTCATGCTGCGCGGGCGGATCGCTCACACACGGACCGGGCACCGGCCCGATTGCCTCCGGCGTGGCACCAGCGGGTCGACCCGTGAACGTCTGTGCCGCGGCCGTGCACACGACCGCAGCGAGCACCGCCACCCACCGCCGAGTCATCCTCAACCCCTTGATATCTCGCGCAAAATGGACATCCGTCTCCCGGCCACCGCGCCGCATCGATGCCCTTCGCGATGCCGTGCACCAGCGCCCGACCCTACCTGTTCTGCCCCCTTGACCTCGTCCGACTTACCGACCGGAGCACCATCCACCGCATTGACATCCAGAATTAACAGCAAACTCCCACTCCATTTTCAGGACCGCAGCGCGACTGCCCTGCTACCTTCCACGAAGCGACAACTCGAGTCGGGGTGAGTGGCCGTCCACCGGGGGAGCAAGGGGCCCCCGGTGGTTCCATTCGACCAGAGCACGCCCATGAAACCTGCTCTGCAGCCCGGGTCGCTGCTCGGAACCGCTTCGGCGATCCTGATCGCCTCCGCCGCAATCGCATTCGCGGTACCGACGGCGTCCGCCGATCCGCTCAGCGACCTGCTGTGCAACTCGGGCTCCGCCCAGTGCCCGCCCGCCCAACCGCAGCAGAACGTGCCGAACCACCCGCCGCCCGGCACACAACCGCCCCAGGCGCAACCGGCGCCCTACTACCGAAATTGCGACGAGGTCCGCCGAGCCGGTAAGGCTCCGCTGCACCGGGGTGACCCGGGATACGCATCCCACCTGGACCGCGACAACGATGGAATCGCCTGCGAATAAACGGCACTGACAGCGGCACGGGAAGCGGAGCAGGATGGAGCATGTGAAAGCTTCACTGATCTATCACCGCGCTGTGCCCGCGCTCGGTGCCGCCTGTCTGGTGATCGGCGGCCTCGCGATCGCGTCGCCGATCGCCGCCGCCGGTTCGTCCACCGTCCAATTCGTTGCCGGGCCCGATAGTTCGCTTCCGGTGCCCAGCTATCGGCCCGGTCCGAAGGGATCGAACGTCCCGCCACCGGAGACGTCGAAGGAAGAGTCGCCGAGGTACTACACCGATTGCGATCAGGTGCGAGCGGCAGGAAAGCTCCCGCTCTACCGCGGCCAGCCCGGCTACACGCCGTACCTCGATCCGGACGGCGACGGTATCGCCTGCGACTGAGAGCGGCCCGCAGGAGGCTGCGCCGAGCAGGCCGCCTGGCTCGCGACCGGGCGAGCTACTGCACCGCTTGGAACACCAGTACCGTCGCGCCGATGCGGATGGTGTCACCGTCGGCGAGCAGCGCACCGTTGTCGATCGCGCCATCGTTGACGTACACGCCATTGGCCGAATGCAGATCCTTGATCAGCAGTCCGGCCCGGCTCGGCATGATGTGCGCGTGATAGCGACTGGCCTTCGGATCGTCGAGGACCAGATCGTTATCGGTCATCCGGCCGATTCGCATGCCGCCCTGCGCGATTGCCATGACCCGACCGTCCGGCATGCGCAGCTGTCCGCTGCGGACCGCACGCGGCATCTCGGTGACGGTCTCGGTCATCGCTGCGGCCAGCCGCTCGGTGCGCTTGAGTTCCATTGTGCTCAGCGGCTCCTGGCGCAGCACCCGCTGTTCCAGATCGACCAGCACCGGGCCCGGGTCGATGCCGAGTTCCTCCGCGAGCACCGTGCGCACCCGGCGGCACGCGTCCAGCGCGTCGGCCTGCCGACCGGACAGATACAGCGCGGTGATCAGCTGACCCCAGAGCGGCTCGCGCAGCGGCTGCTCATTGGTCATCGAGACCAGCTCGCCGATCACCGATGCGGCACGCCCACAGGCGATTTCGGCATCGATGCGGGCCGAAGCGGCCTGCAGCCGCTCCTCGTCCATCGCGGTGGCGAAGCCGTCGGCGAACTGCAATCCGGCCAGATCGGCCAGTGCCCGACCGCTCCACTCGCGCAACGCATTCCCGAACAGCTGCGCCGCACCGACGTGATCGCCGACCTCGGCGGCGCGCGCTCCCGCATCCCTGGCCGCCTCGAAGCGTCCGAGATCGCAGGCATCCTCCGAGATCTCGAGCCGATAGCCCGATGATTCGGTGCGCAGCACCAGGGCCGGATCCACACCCGAATTACGCAGCGCCTTGCGGATATTCGAGACGAATACCTGCAGGCTGGCGGCGTAGGAGTCGGGCGGATCCTCGTTCCACACCATATCGGCCAGCGCAGCCGAAGCCACCGCGCGCCGTCGATTGACGGTCAGCGCGGCGAGCAAGGCTCGCGGCTTGGGCCCGCCGACCGCTACCGGTTCACCACCGACCAGCAGTCGTACGGGCCCGAGCACGCGCACATCCAGACTCATGTGCTAAATGCCCCCGTTTCCAATTGCGGTGTCCGCGGGCCCTACGTAGGCCCGCCCGTCTCCCACCGCCACCCTCAACGGGCGGCCTGCGGCCGGCTGTACTTGTCCGGGCACTGCTGCCTCCGGACCTGACGCGTACACCGCGGGGAAAGGGTCAGGCGCTGATCGAGCGACCCGCGGACTTCAGATCATTGCACGCCTCGACGACACGTGCCGCCATGGCGGATTCGGCCTTCTTCAGGTAGCTGCGCGGATCGTAGGTCTTCTTGTTGCCGACCTCACCATCGATCTTGAGCACGCCGTCGTAGTTGGTGAACATATGCGCGGCGACCGGCCGGGTGAACGCGTACTGGGTATCGGTGTCGACATTCATCTTCACCACGCCGAAACGCAGCGAATCCTCGATCTCCGACTTCAGTGAGCCCGAACCGCCGTGGAAGACGAAATCGAACGGCTGCGCGTCGGCCGCCAGGCCGAGCTTGGCCGCCGCGACGCGCTGGCCCTCGGCGAGTACCTCGGGCTTGAGCACCACATTGCCCGGCTTGTACACGCCGTGCACATTGCCGAAGGTCGCGGCGAGCAGGTACTTGCCGTTCTCGCCGGCGCCGAGCGCGTCGATGGTCTTCTCGAAGTCCTCGGGGGAGGTGTAGAGCTTCTCGTTGATCTCGGCCTCGACACCGTCCTCTTCACCGCCGACGACGCCGATCTCGACCTCGAGGATGATGTTCGCCGCGTGCGTCGCCTTGAGCAGTTCCTTGGCGATCTCCAGGTTCTCATCGATCGGAATCGCGGAGCCGTCCCACATATGCGACTGGAAGAGCGGGTTGCGGCCCGAGTTCACCCGCTCCTGGGAGATCGCGATGAGCGGACGCACGAAGGTGCCCAGCTTGTCCTTCGGGCAGTGGTCGGTGTGCAGCGCGATGGTCACGTCGTAGCGCGCGGCGACCACGTGCGCGAACTCGGCGAGCGCGACGGCGCCGACAACCATGTCCTTCACACCCAGGCCCGAGCCGAACTCCGCGCCACCGGTGGAGAACTGGATGATGCCATCGCTGCCCGCGTCGGCGAAGCCCTTGATAGCGGCATTGACGGTTTCCGAGGAGGTGCAGTTGATGGCCGGAAAGGCAAAGGAGTTCGCTTTGGCCCGACCGAGCATCTCGGCGTAGACCTCCGGAGTCGCGATGGGCACTGTGAAGACCTCCGTGTTGTGCGGAAAAAGACAATTCTGTCAGCCCTCAGAGTAGGCCAGCGCGCTTTCGCACGATGTCACGGGACCTTCCTGCGCGGCGGCGGGACCATCCGAACCGGCCGGTCGGCCGGTACGAACTTTTCGCACAGCGAGAGGTTTCTCAGTTGGACCCGGTACTGTTGGCCGCGTAATTGCGCTGGCAGCTTCCGATGCGGTGGCAAAGCAATGCAGCCAGCCGTACCCGGGACAGGAGGCCGCGTGATTCTGCTGGCAGCGACAGAATCGGTGACGAGCAACGTCGCATTGACCCAGTTGCTGGACCCGATGCACCTGCTTACGGAGACGTGGCTGAAGAACGCGGTGCTCCCGGCGATCCTGGTGATCGTCTTCATCGAGACCGGTCTGCTCTTCCCGATCCTGCCCGGCGACTCGCTGCTGTTCACCGGTGGCCTGCTCTCGGCGACGGACAATCCGCCGGTATCGATCTGGGTGCTTTTGCCCGCCGTCATGGTGACCGCCTTCGCCGGTGACCAGTGCGCCTATTGGATCGGCAGGGCGATCGGGCCCGCGCTGTTCCACAAGGAAGACACCCGGTTGTTCAAGAAGCATTACGTCACCGAGACGCACGCCTTCTTCGAAAAGCACGGTCCGAAGACGATCATCCTGGCCCGCTTCGTGCCGATCGTGCGCACCTTCATGCCGGTGCTCGCGGGTGTGTCCAAAATGGATTACCGCAAGTTCGTCACCTTCGATATCGTCGGCGCGATCCTGTGGGGCGGCGGTGTCACGGTACTGGGCTACTTCCTCGGCAACATCGAATTCATTCGCAAGAACATCGAGCCGATCTTCCTGCTCATCGTCCTGCTCTCGGTCCTGCCCGGCATCATCACCGTGGCGAAGAAAGTCCTGAACCGCGGTGCGGACGAGGCCGGTCAGCAAGACGCCGCGCTGACCGCCTCGACGAACGAGCCGACCCACTGAGCCGGTGTCCACGGCGCAGTTGCCCCTAGCAGTGGGCAGTTTCGATCCGCTGACCTCGGCGGGCCCCGCGCTCGTGTGGACGGTGGTGCTCACCTTCGTCTTCCTCGAATGCGCACTGATCATCGGGCTGTTCCTGCCCGGTGACTCGATGTTGATCACCGCAGGCATCGTGATGGCCTCCAATGCGACCGGCGAGGCCCATGTCTGGGCGCTGTCGGTGGGCGCGATGATCGCGGCCATCGCGGGCAACCAGGTGGGTTATGTGATCGGCCACCGCACCGGCCATCATCTGGTGGCCAGGAAGAACGGCCGCTATATCAACACCCGCAATCTGCAGCGGGTCACCGATTTGCTGCAGCGGCACGGATTCCTCGCGGTGCTCATTTCGCGCTGGATTCCGTGGGTGCGCACGCTGTGCCCGATGGTCGCGGGCGCGGCGCAGATGGACCACCGCAAATACACCGTGGCCAGCACGATCGGCGCCATCATCTGGGCACCGGTGCTACTGCTCATCGGCTACTACGCGGGCAGTTTCCTGCAGCGGGTGCCGTGGCTCATGCCGGGGGTCATCGGGACGCTGGTGGTCGGGCTGATCATCGGAACGGCGCTCGGCATCCGGCATTACCGGCAGGAGATCGCCAAACCCGCCGAGGATTTCGATCTCGATGCCGCGCCCACCGGCGTGGTCGAATCGGAGTGCTGATTCCTAAAGTCCGGCAGCACTGACCTGGAACGCCGCCTCCATCAGCAGCCAGCCCGACAGCTGTACCGACATATCGCGTTCGGGCACCTGTGACGAGGTCACCGAGCCGCCCGCGGTGAAATATCCGGCGCCGGACGGGCCACCGGGTAGCTGTGCGGGCTGGTTCCAGTCGTGCCCGAACAGCGGTTCACCCTCGACCTCCAGCCGGTTGGCCCAGGCCGCCGTGGCGCTGGCGCGCACGATATCCGCCGCGGTGCGCCGATCGGCCGCCTGCTCCCGATCGTCGCCGGGCAGCATCAGCGCGACCACCGCCAGATAGCGGGCCAGAATGCCGTTGAACAGACCGCCGTCGCCACCACCGCCACCATTGATCACCCCGTCGGTGGTCATGTGTTCCTCGACCGCGGCGAGCAGCCGGTGCACCCGTTCGGTATGGCGCGGCTCGCCGGTGTGCACCGCGAGTTCGGCCTCCAGGCCCAGCACCACGCCCTGGCAGTAGGTGAAAGTCGGGCTCTCGATCTCACCGGAGGGCAGATGGATGCCGTCGAGGATCAGGTCGGATTCCTTATCGCGCAGCGTCGCATCGATCCAGTCCGCCATCTCCTGTGCGCGGGCCTGGCGACCCAGGCGCAGCAGCGCGATCGCAGCCGGTCCGTTGGCGGGTGCGTTGAAGTAGTCCGAGCCGACCCGCCACGGCACGCCGCCGCCGCGCGCCGGATCCCATGCCCCGTACAGCTCCTTCTCGAGTGCGACCAGACCGCCGCGCACCTCGGTGATGCCCTGGGTCCGCTCGGCGCGCTCCAAAGCGATAGCCAGCCAAGCCATATCGTCGTAGTAGCTATTGGTCCAGCCGGTGATATTGCGGATCCGGTGCGCACGCGCGATGGCGGCAATGCGCTTGCGGCGCTGCGGAGTCGGCACCCGGTTTGCGGCATCGACCGCGCAGTCGATCAGATGCGCCTGCCACCAGTAGTGCCAGGAGACGAAGACGCGCTCGCGACTGGTCGCGGGCCAGCCCACCACACCCAATTCGGTTCCGGGACAACCCCATAGGGCACGCAGGTGCCGAGAGACGATCGCGGCTTCGGCCATATCCGCCCGGTGCGACCACAGCGCGGACGGGGATGTAGCGTCGCGCCCGCTCTCCGGGCTCCGCGAGGTCATGGGTCAATGGTGCCAGCTTCGCGCCGGTTCAAGGGGATCTTTTCGTTACCAAGCCGACGTCAAATCGGCATGTTGCCGGATCCACGCGTGCATGGCGATACCGGCAGCGACTCCGGCATTGATACTGCGGGTCGAACCGAACTGCGCGATCGAAACCGTCAGCGCGGCCGCACCCTTCGCATGTTCGGTGACACCGGGCCCCTCCTGTCCGAACAGCAGCAGGCAGCGGCGTGGCAATTCGACGGTTTCCAGCGGGACCGAGCCGGGCACGTTGTCCACCGCGACCACGGTCAGCCGCTCTCGCTCGGCGAACGCGATGAGCTCGCCGATATCGGTGTGATGTTCGATGTGCTGATAGCGGTCGGTGACCATGGCGCCGCGCCGATTCCAGCGCCGCCTACCGACGATGTGCACCGCCGCCGCGGCGAAGGCGTTGGCGGTGCGTACCACGGTGCCGATATTGGCGTCGTGCCCGAAGTTCTCGATGGCCACATGGAACGGATGCCTGCGCCGGTCGATATCGGCGACGATCGCATCCCGCGACCAGTAGCGGTAGGCGTCCACGACATTGCGGCGGTCGCCGCCCGCCAGTAGCTCCGGGTCGTAGCGGGGATCGGTCGGCGGCGCCCCGTCGTGCTCCTCGGCCCATGGCCCGACTCCGTGCGGGTGCTCGCCCCATTCGGTGGGTCCTGGCTGTTCAGCCGTATCCGGCGCGGGGTGGTTCACGCCGATGATGCTAATTCCCCCGGTGCGGCTAGTAGGTCGAGGACGAACTGCCCAGGACGCCGACAGCGGCGAGGATCACCATGCCGATGATGAACAGAATGGTCAGGATCAGCAGGAGCGAGGAGATGATGCCGCAGACATATCCGGCCATGACGCTGCTCCGACCGCCGATCGCACCGCCGGACGCGTCGATCTCGTTGAGGGCCTTCTTGCCCATAATCCACGCGACCGGTCCGAGGAACTGGCACAGCAGCAAGCCGAGAATCCCCAGAATCATGATCGTGATGGCCTGCGGGTGATCCTGTGGCCCATAGGCTGGGTAGCCATACGGCGAACCGTACTGCGGTGGCGGCGGGTAGTTCATGCGCAGGATGCTAGTTGGTGGTGTAGCTGGCTACACCACGGATTCGGCGGTCAGCTCCATCGAACGCCGCCCCGATCGCGACAACCATGGAGCCCATGACCGAGACACAAACCCTCGTGCTCGACGCGCCGACCGGCAAGCCCGGTACCGACGCGCGCGATGTGCTGCGCGCGGTGCTGCGGGCACCGTTTCAGGCTCGTACCTGGAAGCAACTCGCCTATGTCTTCACGGTTTTCGTGATCGGCGTACTCGCCATCGGCTATCTGTTCTTCGGATTCGGCGGCGGACTGTACGCCTCGATCGTCCTCATCGGCATTCCGGTACTGGCACTGGTGATTCTCGGCGGGCGAATCTGGGGGAAGGTCTATCGCGCGCTGGCCAGGGATCTGCTCGATACGCCGGTCGACGGGCCGCCGCCTTACGTCTCGCAACCGGGCTTCCTCGGATTCCTGAAGAGCGCGTTCACCGATCGCGCGAGCTGGCGGGCCATCCTGTTCTTGTTCGCACAGGCCGTACTCGGTGTGGTCAGCGGCTATTTCGTGCTCGTCGCGGTCGCCGTGACCGTATTCACGGCCCTGTCGCCCATTCCATGGGTACTCTTCGATCCGATAAACGTCGATGACAATGGCGTCGAACACCATTCACTCGCCCAGTTCGGTTCCTTCTACATCGAAACCTGGCCAAGGGTTTTGCTGATGTCGGCGGTCGGCATCATCGGCTGCCTCGCCCTGCCGTGGCTGCTGCGCGCGGTCTGCTGGATCCACGGGCTGCTCACCATCGCGTTGCTTTCCGCGACCGCGCGGGACCGGCAGCTGGTCGAGTTGCAGGCGAGCAGGCGTGCGGCGGTGGAGGATTCGGCGGCGACGCTGCGCCGGGTGGAGCGGGATCTGCACGACGGTACCCAGGCGCGGTTGGTCACCATGGCGATGGCGCTCGGCCGGGCCGAGGAGCGGCTGGCCACGGGCGGCGATGCCCGCGATCTGATCGCCGACGCGCGCGCCAACGCCAAGGAGGCATTGACCGAATTGCGTGAACTGGTGCGCGGAATCCATCCGCCCGCACTCGAATTGGGGCTCGAGCCCGCGCTGGAAACGCTGGCGTCACGGTGTGCCGTTGCGGTGCAGCTGCGGGTGCACCTGCCGCAGCGGCCGAATCCGGCCATCGAGGCGATCGCCTACTTCTCGGTCGCCGAACTGCTCACCAATGTGGTCAAACACGCGAATGCCACCAGTGCCTGGGTGTCGGTGCTGCCAACCGATGCGCATACCATCGCGGTCTCGGTACGCGACAACGGAATCGGAGGTGTGCTGCAGCCGATGACCGGGGAACATGCCGCAGGCAGCGGACTCTCGGGGCTGGCGGCGCGGGCCCGCGCAGTGGACGGCACGCTCACTGTGCAGAGCCCGACCGGCGGGCCGACCGTGGTGACCATCCTGCTGCCGATGGCCGGACCACGATGAGTACGCCGTTGCGGGTGGTCATCGCCGAGGACAGCGTGATCCTGCGCAACGGTCTGGCCGGGCTGCTGACCGAGCGCGGCCACGAGGTGGTCGCCATGGTCGGCGACGCCAGCACCCTGAGCGATGTGGTCGGCACCTACAACCCCGACGTTGCCGTTGTCGATGTCCGGATGCCGCCGACCTTCACCGACGAGGGGCTGCTCGCCGCGATCGAACTGCGCCGCAAATATCCGCTCACCGGCGTACTGGTGTTCTCCCAGTGGATCGAAACCCGCTATGCCACTGAACTTCTCGCCGGTGGCGCGAGCGGCGTCGGCTATCTGCTCAAGGACCGGGTGGCCGACGTGGGCGACTTCGTCGACGCACTCGACCGCGTCGCGACCGGCGGCACCGCACTCGACCCGGAGGTGGTGAGTCAGCTGATGGGTGCTTCGCGCCAACAGGATTCGCTCGCTCGGCTCACCCCACGCGAGCGCGAGGTCCTCGAACTGATGGCACAGGGCCTGTCCAATAACGCGATCGCGTCCGCGCTGACGGTCACCGAACGTGCCGTCGAGAAGCACATCGGCAATATCTTCACCAAACTCGATCTGCCGCCCTCGGATACCCATCACCGCCGGGTGCTCGCGGTACTGCGGTTGAAGGGCTGAGTCGGCCCACGACGCCACCGAGAGCAGCACGGCGGCATCGAGGGGTGTCGCCGAGCCACCGTTGGCGACGCAGGTGGACCCGCCGTCGAGCCGGCGGTCACCGCGATGACAGTGCACTGGATACAAGCAGGTCACAGCTCTGGTCAAGGCGCATTCACACCGGACCGGGCGGACCTATCCTGGAGATGCAGGGCAGTCGGGGTGGAGGCTGGTATGGACCACGCACGCATTCTCCGCATAGTGCTCGGGGTGACCGCCGGGTATTTGGTGCTGCTCGGATTGTGGCTGGGCTGGCTGCTTCCGCATACGCCTCCGGGCACCGCGCCCTATCAGATCATCGCGCTGGTCGGCCTGTTCGGTTCGTGCTGCGGCATCGGAATGCTGCTGGCCGCCCGGCCATCGCGCGCGGATCGGCAGCTGTGGCGGCACGGGCTGGAGGGCTGGGCGACCATCGAGGGCGCGCATACGCTACAGCGCACCGATCATCACACCGAGTTGACCGAATTCGATCTCGAGCTCGTCGTGCCCGGATCCGAAAGTTACCGTGGCACCATTGTTTTCGATGTCACCCCGGCCGACAAACCGCGGCTCACGGTCGGCGAGACGATTTCGATCCGAGTCGATCCGGCCAATCGCGATCGGATCATTCTCGTTCTGGGACAATAACTTTCGCGCCGACCCCGCAGCCGTCGACGTTCGCATGGGCGCGTGGATCGGCGAGCAGGTATTGCGCGGCCGCGTAGGTCGACAGAATGACGCCTTCGACGACCCGCCGCGAACGCTCGCCCCGCGCGAAGAGCCGACGCAGCACGATCAACCCATCGGAGACGGTGAACAGCAGCGCACCGAGGCCGAGCCGACTGCGTGGATCCACACCCGGAATATTGAGCCCGGCAACGTTTTTCGCCTCCGGAGCCAAACCGGGATCGGAGGCGAGCACCGCCGCACTGCCCAACGTCGCGCCATAGGCCGTCAGTGGGACCGCCACGGTCGGCGCCTTGGCCCGCATCAGCGCCGCGGCCCCGAGCCAGGCCACCACTCGTGGCAGCGCGATCTCCGGACGCGGCCGTCCACCGCGCCGCCACCAGAGCACCGAATACCCGGTCTGCATCACCGCGAACGACGTGGCGCCGGTGATCAAACGGCGATCGTTATCCGGCTCGATCAGCAGCACATCGCCGACCGTCGCGGCGCCGAGCGCGCCGAGCAGGACCGTCCGGTCGACCGGGTCGAGCGCCGCCCGATCGGCCGCCACATCGGCCGCCAATAGCGGCATCATCAGCGGTTTGGCGATCCACTGCAGTTTGTCGCGGCCGGTGACTGCGCCGTACACAGTCGCCGCCGCCACCGCTAGAAAAGCGGCGCGAAAAGGACGCATCATCAGAAGCTCGGCTCTTTCGGGGCGGGCGGCAGGGTGACGACTTGGCCCGCATAGCTCAGCCCGGCGCCGAAGCCGAGCAGCAGCGCCGTCTGGCCCCCCTTGGCCTTACCGGTCACCAACATCTCCTCGATTGCCAGCGGAATCGACGCGGCGGAGGTATTGCCGGTGTTCTCGATGTCATTGGCCACCGGGATGTCATCGGACAGCCCGAGGTTCTTCTTCATCAGATCGTTGATGCGGGCATTGGCCTGGTGCGGAATGAAGACCTCGATGTCCTCCTTGGACACCCCGGAAACCTCCAGTGCCGAGGCCAGCGCGCGCGGCAAAGTGACCGCGGCCCAACGGAATACCCGCGGACCCTCCATCCGCAGCGACATCCGGCCGATGGGCTCGATGGCCGGATCGGTGCCCTGCAGCGCCTGCGCCCGCTGCATGTACTCGAGGAAGTCGACATCCTGCGCGATCGCCGAGGCGTTCTCGCCGTCGCTGCCCCAGACCGTCGGGGAGATACCGTTCTCCTCACTCGGGCCGACCACCACCGCGCCCGCGCCGTCACCGAAGATCATCGCGGTGCCGCGATCGGTCGGATCGAGTCCGACGGTCATCGTCTCGGCGCCGATGAGCAGCACATAATCGGCCGAGCCCGCTCGGATCAGATCCGCGGCGACACCGAGGCCGTAGCCGAAACCGCCGCAGCCGGAGGTCAGATCGAAGGCGGCGATACCGTTCATCCCCAGGTCATCGGCGACCTTCGGGGCGCCGTGCGGGGTCAGCGTCAGCCAGCTCGAGGTGGCCAGGATGAGCGCACCGATCTTGGACCGGTCGATACCGCTATTGACGATCGCGCGCTCACCGGCGGCCGCCGCGATCGACTGCAGCGTCTCATCACCGCTGATCCACCGGCGGTTGCGCACGCCGGTGCGCTCGTAGATCCATTCCGGGGTCGAGTCGAGTACCTCGCACACCTCTTCATTGCTGACCAGGCGTTTCGGACGGTAAGCACCGATACCGAGCATCGCGACATTCGCGCGACTCTTATTGACTGCAATGCTCACCACAGGTAACTCACACGACCCTTCACTGTCTCCGAACGCCTCGCTGCGTTCGGCGCATGCATCCCCTTATCGGGTCGCACCACCATCGGCGTTTCAGCACAATCCATCGCTGCGACCACCAGCGATTGCGACCCGGGACCGCACTCGAAGTTTACAGCGCGCGTGCAGACTCCCCTCGAGAGTCCGTGACGCCGTCCTTCACGGACGTCCGATATCCAACCCGATGTGAGGCGGTCCGAGCTGGCGGGTTGACTAAACCACCGGACAGGGTCCGAACGGCACGTGTGATCTACTGTGCGGGAATGGATTCCCCTTTGCTCATCATCGCCGATGCGTGGTCCCGTCCCGAAGATGCCGACGAATTGGGCCACGCGCTGCGACAAGTCGCCCGCGCTTGCCTTGCCGAGCCGGGCTGTGTGTCGTTCGAGGTTCTCCGTTCTGTCGACAACCCGGAGCGTTACGTCACCATCGAGAAATATGCCGATTTCGAGGCTCTCTCCGCCCACCCCTCGTTCTCCCGGGTCCAGTCGATCGCACTCGGTGGACATGTGCCGATCGTCCGCGCCGCAGACGCTCGCCGATTCAACGACGGCTGATTCTCACCGGCTGAAGTGAGCCCACAGCTCCAACGGCCCATCACCATCCATCGACGACGATGTCGTGGGCCGTTGTCGGTGGCGGGTCGGAGTTCCCAGACCGCACTCAGCCAAGGGCGAGATCCTTCAATCCCAGGATGGACCGGTACTCCAGCCCCTCGGCCGCGATCACCTGATCCGCACCGGTCTCCCGATCCACCACGGTCGCGACGCCGACCACGGTGGCGCCCGCCTCGCGCAGCGCGCGCACGGCGGTCAGCGGCGAGTTGCCGGTGGTGGTGGTGTCCTCGACGACGAGCACCCGCTTGCCGACGATATCCGGGCCCTCGATCTGGCGCTGCATGCCGTGGGTCTTGGCGGCCTTGCGCACCACGAAGGCATCGATCGGGCGGCCCGGCGCGTGCATGACGGCGAGCGCGACCGGATCCGCGCCCATGGTGAGACCGCCGACGGCCTCGAAATCCCAATCCGCCACGAGTTCGCGCAGCAGCTTGCCGATCAGCGGTCCCGCGCCGTGGTGCAGGGTGGCGCGGCGCAGGTCGACGTAGTAGTCGGCCTCCTTGCCCGAGGACAGGGTGACCCGGCCGTGTACGACGGCGAGTTCACGCACCAGCGCGGCCAATTTGTCGCGGTCTTCCGTCGCGACGGTCGCATTGCTTGCCTGGTCGATCATCTGTATTAAGTCCTTCCGCGTGCGTTGAACATGCCGCGATTCAGTCGGGCCGCCAGGGTCCGCGGGATCATTCCGGCGGCGGTGGTGAGCACTTTGTACTGCACACCGGGCACGCTGAGCACCCGGCCCTTCTCCAGATCATGCAGCGAACCGGCGACCACCTGGTCGACGCTCAGCCACAGCTGCTTGGGTAGCGACGACATCTCGATGCCGGCCCGCTCATGGAATTCGGTGTGCACGAATCCGGGGCACAGGGCCTGTACTCGGACACCGGTTCCGGCCAGTCCACCCGCCAACCCTTCCGTGAAGGATACGACGTAGGCCTTGGAGGCCGAATAGGTCGAGCCACGCCCCGGGATCAGACCGGCGACGCTGGCGACATTGACGACCGACCCCTTGGCGGCCGCGATCATCGCGGGTAGCGCGGCCCTGGTCAGCTGCACCACCGACGTGACATTGACGTCGAGCTGAGCCTGCACCGCCGCGGGCGACTGGGTCCAGAACTCCCCCGACTGCCCGAATCCCGCATTGTTGACCAGGAATTCGACGCCGTCGGCGGCGCGCGCCGCAACCCGCTCCCGATCGGCGGCCTCGGCCAGATCGGCGACCAGCACCTCCGAGCGGGTGGCGAATCTTCGTTCCAGCTCCGCAGCCAGCGCGTCCAGCCGCTCCTTGTCGCGGGCGACGAGAACCAGGTCGTAGCCGAGGGCGGCGAGCCGCTCGGCGAATCCGTGCCCGATGCCGGAGGTCGGTCCGGTGATCAGTGCGACGGGACGGATCGCGCCGGGCAGGCGCGCAGGACTATCACTCCCGCCCGTCACCCGACCACCGCCCCCGATCGAATCGCTATCCGATGCTGAGTTCATTGCACAATCCTGGTCGACGGGACCCACGGCTGATCTTTTCGAGCGACCTGCAAACAATCGCTACGGTCATCACTGCGGCACGGGTCCCTGGTACGGACGGAATCCAGGGTGGAACGGACCGCCGGGCTGTTCCGTGTGCTCGGCGGGCGGCCAATCGTCCTCGTCCGACTCGGGCCGGATGGACTCGGGCTGGGCGGGTTTGCGTGCCGCCGGACGGTCATCCGACGGCCAGTTGTCCTCCGACTCGGCTGCCCAGCGGTCATCGCGGGCCCGCGAGCGGGAGTCGGGGACCACGGCGAGGCTCGGGCGGCGCGGCGGTTCAGGAGCCGCGGCCGGTTCGTCGTCGTAGTCGTCGTAGTCGGAGTACTGCGACTCCTGGTACTTCGGCCGATCGAAATCGCTGTCGTCATAAGACGATTCGTCGTAGGACGAATCCGACTCGGCGTAGTCCGGATCGTCGTGGTCGCCCTTGCGCAGCTCCGGCGCGGCGCCCCGGCTCGCACCCGCCGGCGGATCGGCCTGGTCCGACGCGGCCGAGCGCGATTTGCGCGGATGCGGCCGACCCGGATCGTGACCACCCGAGTCCACCCCGCGCACCTCACTGACCGGCGGCAGCACATGCAACAGACCCGACAGCCGCAGCACCGCATCGATGGCGGTCTCCCAATCCTTGGCCGCCGTACCGACATTCAGCATGCCGAGGGTCCAGTTGCCCTCACTCCAGAGCATTTGCACGGTATCGGCCAGCGATTCGATGAAGGCGACCATGCGCTGGTCGACGGCATGCCTGGCGATCTCCGGATTGGTCGCGAACACCACCCGGTCGCCGATCGCGCCGAGTAGCTCCAGATCGGCGTCCTTGGGTGGCGAGGCGGTCTTGAGCCGCATATCCACATCGATATCCGAACCGATCTGCCTGCGCACCGCGACCAGTGTCGCCGCATCCTCGAGATCGAAGAGGACGAACTTCTCGCCCTTGCGAATTCCGGACACCACGTCCACCGCGGATAGATAGCCGAGTTTGGCCAGCGCACCGCGGCGCCAGGTCGACGCGAGCGCCGGTTCCACCGACACATACGTATAGCCCTGGGCCTTCGCCCAGACCTGGCGCGCATGACCGGTCCGCTGTCGCTGGACCCGATCGAAATAGAGCAGCACGATCGCACCAACGAGCGCGATCGCCGCCAACCCGAACCACATTGCCGTCATCGTCGCCTACCCTAATATGCGCAGTCGGACGAAGTCCGACATAAGCCCCGCGCCGGGCCGATCGAAGGTGAGGCATTCGCCTATCGAGCCGACCGAGCGATCGCGCGTCACTGTCCCCGGGTTGCTCGGGTCGCCCGTATTCTTCCCCCGCTGCCGTCTCACCGCGTTCCTCCTGGCAGTGCGGTGCTGATGATGATCTTCGCGTCGATCGAGCCATCGGCGGCCTTATCGCCCTGCACCATGACCATGTCGCCGACCGGCAGATCGGCCGCCTTGCCGCCTTTCAGCGAGATCACCTGGGTCTTATCAGTGGTGCGCACCGTGACCTTGGAGCCGCCGAGAGTGTCCAGGGTCAGCTGGCCGCCGGAGTTGGCGGAAATGGTGCCCATGGTCGCGCCGAGGTTATCGATGCCGCCGAGCCCCGGAAGGCTCGGGATGGCCTGGGTCGGCGTCGGCTGACCCGATGGGGCCGTACCGGTTGGGCGGCCCGCGGTCGGCAACGCCGAGGTGCTCGCGGCGGTGCTCGACGAGGAATCCTTATCGCCGAGCACCACGCCGGCGACCACACCGACCGCGCCGATCAACAGGACCACACCGAGGCCGAGGGCAATCCATAGGGCGGTATTGCGCTTACGCGGCGGCTGCTCGTCGGGCGGTAGTGGAGCGCCCGGCGGACCCGGCGGGTACTGCGCGCCCGCTTGGGGATACGCACCGACCTGGGTCGGATCCTGCCCCCCGGCCCACGGTTCGCCGTACGAGCCCCACTGCGGCTGGCTCTCGTACGGCGGGAATTCCTTGGTGGCGTTGGCTGGCGGCGGTGCCCACGGATCGAATTGTTCGGTGGACGGATAAACCGACGTCGCACCGCCCGGCCCGTACGCCTCGGTGTGGTCCGTCGAATGCGACGCCTGCCCGAACCCCGACTTACCCGGCGGACCGATATGTTCCGTCGGCGCATCCTCCGGTCGCTGTGCCCAAGGATCGTTGGGATTCGTCATGGCCTCCAGGGTAGGCTGTGACACTTTGCCGCGCCTGCGGCGCGGCGTGTTCGCGGCCCCCGAATATTCAGCATCGCGTAGCGATTCGATGAGGGGTGGTGGTCGGGCGACGGGTGGGCCTCGCGTCCGAGCAGTCGAGACTCGCGCCTTCGGCGCATGCGCTTCGACTACTCGGACGCGAGACGGGCCGCGAACGGTCGCTCGTAAGACTCGCTCCGTGGTAGTTACGGAAGCGGCCGGGCTGCGGACTGATCGCGAACCGGGCTGCGGGATAGCACGCAATTCGGTACCGATGGCCGAGATTCATGGCCGCGGTACAGGTGCTTCGACGACTCGACCGAGTCGCTGGCCCGGCCTTCGCGCGGGTTCGAGATGGCCGCGGGCGTCGCTCGCATGACTCGCTCTGCCGTGGATACAACGGCGGCCCGGTCGCGATTGATCGCGAGCCGGGCCGCGCGAGTGGGCGGGCGGTTGGGTCAGCCGCGGCCGACTATCAGGCCCTCGCCGTTCGGGGTCACGTTGACCGCGACGGTGTCGCCGTCGGTGACCTCACCGGCGAGCAGTTCCTTGGCGAGGGTGTCGCCGATGGACTGCTGGATCAGGCGGCGCAGCGGGCGGGCGCCGTAGACCGGGTCGTAGCCGCGCACCGCGAGCCAGAACCGGGCCGAATCGCTGACGTCCAGCTTCAGCCTGCGCTGCGACAGCCGCTTCTGTAGCTGGTCGAGCTGGATGTCGACGATGGATTCCAGCTGCTCCTCGTCGAGGGCGTGGAACATGACCACATCGTCGAGGCGGTTCAGGAATTCCGGTTTGAAGGCCGCGCGGACCGCGTTCATGACGAAGTCCCGATCGCCACCCGCACCCAGATTCGAGGTCAGGATGAGGATGGTGTTGCGGAAGTCCACCGTGCGGCCCTGGCCGTCGGTCAGGCGACCCTCGTCGAGTACGGCGAGCAGGATGTCGAAGACATCCGGATGCGCCTTCTCGATCTCGTCGAACAGCACCACGGTGTACGGCCTGCGCCGCACCGCCTCGGTCAGCTGACCGCCCTGGTCGTAACCGACGTAGCCGGGCGGGGCGCCGACCAGCCGCGCGACGGAGTGCTTTTCGCTGTACTCGCTCATATCGATGCGGACCATGGCGCGTTCGTCGTCGAACAGGAAGTCCGCCAACGCCTTTGCCAGCTCGGTCTTACCGACACCGGTCGGGCCGACGAACATGAACGAACCCGTCGGCCGGTTCGGATCCGCGACTCCGGCTCGGGCCCGGCGCACCGCATCGGAGACCGCCTGCACCGCCTCGGCCTGGCCGACGACGCGCTTGCCCAACTCCTGCTCCATCCGCAGCAGCTTCTGGGTTTCGCCCTCCATCATGCGGCCGACCGGAATACCGGTCCAGGACGAGACCACCTCGGCGATATCGTCGGGGCCGACCTCCTCCTTGAGCATCACCTCGCCGTCACCGGCTGTCGCAGAGGCCTTTTCGGCCTCGGCGAGCTGCTTCTCCAGTGCCGGGATCCGCCCGTAACGCAGTTCGGCGGCCTTGCCGAGATCACCATCGCGTTCGGCGCGCTCGGATTCACCGCGCAGCGATTCCAACTCCTCCTTGAGGACTCGGACCTGATCGATGGCACTCTTCTCGTTCTGCCAGCGGGTCATCAGCTGGTTGAGCTTCTCGCGGTCGTCGGCGAGTTCCTGGCGCAACTTGTCCAAACGCTGTTTGGAGGCCGCATCGGTCTCCTTCTCCAGCGCGACCTCTTCGATCTCGAGGCGACGCACTGCGCGCTCGACCTCGTCGATTTCCACTGGGCGCGAATCGATTTCCATGCGCAGCCGCGACGCCGACTCATCGACCAGGTCGATCGCCTTATCCGGTAGGAACCGGGAGGTGATGTAGCGGTCGCTGAGGGTGGCCGCGGCCACCAGCGCGGAGTCGGTGATGCGCACACCGTGGTGCACCTCGTAGCGCTCCTTGATGCCGCGCAGAATGCCGATGGTGTCCTCCACCGACGGTTCGCCGACCAGCACCTGCTGGAAGCGGCGCTCCAGGGCGGCGTCCTTCTCGATGAACTTGCGATACTCCTCCAGCGTGGTGGCACCGACCAGGCGCAGTTCACCGCGGGCGAGCATCGGCTTGATCATATTGCCGGCGTCCATGGCGGATTCGCCGGTCGCGCCGGCGCCGACAATGGTGTGCAGCTCATCGATGAAGGTAATGATCTGCCCCGCACTGCTTTTGATCTCCTCGAGTACGGCCTTGAGCCGCTCCTCGAATTCACCCCGGTACTTCGCGCCGGCCACCATCGCACCGAGGTCGAGCGAGACAACGGACTTGCCGCGCAACGACTCCGGCACATCACCGGCCACGATGCGCTGGGCCAAACCCTCGACGATGGCGGTCTTGCCGACGCCCGGCTCGCCGATGAGCACCGGGTTGTTCTTGGTGCGACGGCTCAAAACCTGTACGACACGGCGGATTTCGGTATCGCGGCCGATGACCGGGTCGAGTTTGCCGGAGCGGGCGGCCGCGGTGAGGTCGGTCGAATACTTCTCCAGCGCTTGGTAGCTGCCCTCCGGATCCGGACTGGTCACCCGCGCGCTGCCGCGCACCGCGGTGAACGCCTCACGCAGCGCGTCGGGGGTCGCGCCGTATTTCTTCAGCAGCATGGTTACATCCGAATCGCCCTCGGCCAGGCCGACCAGGACGTGTTCGGTCGAGACGTATTCGTCGCCGAGTTCGGTGGCCAGGCGCTGGGCGGCGGTGATCGCGGCCAGTGCCTCCCGGCCGAGCTGCGGTGTCGTGGTCGCACCGGTTGCGCGCGGCAGCCGGTCGACAATGTCGCGCGCCTCGTGTCGAACCGTCGCCGGATCCACCGCGACGGCCTTGAGCAACGGGGCGGCGATGCCATCGGTTTGATCCAGCAACGCCACCAGCAAGTGCGCCGGACGAATCTCCGGATTGCCCGCGGCCGAGGCGGCCTGCAGGGCGGCGGTCAGGGCCGCCTGGGTCTTGGTGGTGGGATTGAACGAGTCCACAAGTCACCTTCCTACTAGTCGATGCGCGGTGTCGAGTTCGCCGGAATCCACGCGGTTCCACCGCGCGGCTCGCACCGCTTCGCACCGTTCAACGTCCGAAAGGTTGAGTCTGTTCCGCTCAACTTTAGTTTTTTGAACGAACCGCACCGATTCGCCCGACACCTGAACAGACTCGTGATGAACGCTACGCCGCGACACTGCCGAATGGCATCAATCACAGGGTCTATGGCATAAGGATGCCTACGATGGCCTTTGCCCTGGTTTATGCACCACAATCCAGCCCAACCCGAGGAGCGATGGATGCGCGCGATCGTGGTACGAAGCTTCGGAGCAACACCCGAATTGGCCGAAATGCCGATGCCCGAGCCGAGCGTGGGCGCGGTGCGAGTGCAACTGGAGGCGGCGGGCGTCAACCCCTTCGACCAGAAGATGGCCAATGGCATTCTGGACGGCAAGCTGCCGCACGATTTCCCGATGATCCTCGGTGTCGACGGCGCGGGCACGGTGTCCTCGATCGGCCCCGGCGTCACCGGATTCGCCGTCGGCGACCGTGTCGTCGGCAAATTCCTGGTCCCGCCCGTCGGCCACGGCAGTTTCGCGGAGTATGCGGTACTGCCCGAGAACGCCACACTGGTTCGGATCCCGGACCGGGTCCCGACCGTGGCGGCCGCGGCCCTACCGACCGCGGGCGTCACCGCCCAGGACATCGTGGACGCCAGCAAGATCGAACCGGGTCAGACGGTGTTGATCATCGGCGCGACCGGCGGTGTCGGCTCGTTCCTGGTGCAGTTGGCGAATATGGCGGGTGCGCACGTCATCGCGACCGCCCGCGGCGCGGCCGCCGACCAGGTGACCCGGCTGGGCGCGGCCGAGACCGTCGACTACACCCGGGGCCCGATCGCGGAGCAGATCGCCGCCGCACATCCCGGCGGGGTCGACGTGCTCTTCGACCTGGTCAGCCCGCCCGAAACGCTGGCCGAGCTGACCGCGCTGGTCCGCGACGGCGGCACCGTCTACTCCACCATCTGGGCCGCCGACGAGCAGGCGCTGCGCAACCGCGGGATCAATGGCGGCAATATCGAATCCTCCGGCCGCGCACCGGAATTGACGCGCCTGCTCGAGCGCGTCGCGGAGGGCGATGTGGTGGTGCCGATCGACGCCACCGTCCCGCTGGCCTCGGCCGCCGCGGTCATCGGCGCCGCCGGGGCGCGCGGCAAGACCGTGCTAGCCATCTGAAACGTCGGAATGTCGGCGTGCGCACCCGCGACAAGCCATCCCGTCCACCGAATTCGGCCTCTTCCTGATTCCGGAGGCCGATAACCTCCAGCCGGAAGCCGCCGCCGCGGCGCAGCGCGACCCGCGCCATCCGCCGGGTCTACAACCTCTCCGGCACCATCACCGATGACGGCACCGACCACGGCTTTCTGGAGGGGCCCGAGCGCTGGGTAGACGACCTGTCCGCCCTGCACCGCGACCAGCGCATCGACGCATTCATCTGCTGGCCGACCGAGGGCGACCCCGTCGAACAGGTGCACCGCTACGCCGAATCGGTCGCCCCGGCGGTGCGCGCCAACGTGGCGAGTTGACCCAGCGGTAACCCGCCTGCCAGGCTGTTCGCCTATCCTGCATGTCAGGCCCACAGCAGACCCGATTTGCCCACGGATTACCGTTGGCGCGGGCGTGATCGGCCATACCCACACGACCACGGGACTTTCAGGGATACTTGACGGCGGAGGACCGCCGGTTACGGACATGTCCCTGGGCAGCACATAGAGGGAAAGGAAGCTCCACCTCGTGGATGCGCGTTCGGCAGCGCTGGTCCGCGCCAACTTCCGCTCGGTGATCGAATCGCCGAACGGACCCGAGCGGTTGGTCAGTGCGTTCTATGGTCATCTGTTCGCAGAGAAGCCAGAGTTGCGGGAGTTGTTCCCGCCCGCGATGGAGATGCAGGCCAAGCGCCTGGTGACCGCCATCCATTTCGTACTCGACAATCTCGAGGACTGGGGACGGGCGCAGAAGTTCCTGGAGCAGCTGGCGCGCGATCACCGCAAATTCGGTGTCATCGCCGCGCACTACGATATCGCCGGGCGGGCACTGCTGGCCGCGTTTCGGGTGTTCAACGGGCCGATGTGGAATCGCGCGCTCGAGGAGGGCTGGCGCGATATCACCATACTGATCTCCGCATCCATGGCCATCGGCGCCAACTCCGACAAGTCGCAGCCGTATTGGGAGGCGACCGTCGTCGGCCATCGCCGGGTGCTCGAGGATCTGGCCATCGTGCGGCTGCAATCCGATAGTCCGATCCCGTATCAGGCCGGGCAGTATGTGCCGATCTCGCTGCCGCAGCGGCCGAAGATGTGGCGCTACCTATCGCCCGCCATTCCCGCGAATCCGTATGGCGAGATCGAATTCCATGTTCGCAAGATCCGCGGCGGCTGGGTGAGCCCGGCCATTGTCAATGAGACCAGGGTCGGCGACCGTTGGATGATCGCGGGTCCGCTCGGCGGCCTGCACATCGATCGCGAAAGCGGCCGCGATGTGCTGCTGATCGGCGCGGGCACCGGCATCGCCCCGCTGCGCGCACAACTGATCGAGATGGGCCAGCGCGGTATCAACCCGCGCGTGCATTTCTTCATCGGCGGGCGCTACCCCTGCGATCTGTACGACGTCGAGAACATGTGGCAGCTCTCGCAGAGCAATCCCTGGCTGACCGTGGTCCCGGTGTGCGAACAGAAGACCAACCCGTGGTGGTATCCGCATCCGCCGCAGGAAGAGCCGTACGGCATGCACCGCCGCCTGATCGGAAATCTGGGCGCGGTGGTGGCCAGCTTCGGTTCCTGGGCCGACCGCCAGATCCAGATCTCCGGGTCGGCCCGCATGATCGCCGATACCCGCCGTGCCCTCATGGCGGTCGGCACCCCAGAGTGGGCAATCAGCTCAGATCCCGTGTGAGAGAAGCAATGACAATAGATCCGAGCTCGCTCGGCAATGGTTCCGCGCCCGAATGGAAGGCGACGGTGGTCGGTCACCATCGGCTGCGCCACGATGTCGCGGTGATCCGCTTGATCGGCGAGTACGTCCCGTTCCTCGCGGGGCAGTCCGTCGAGGTCCGGGTGCCGCAGCATCCCGGCATGCGCCGCAGATTCTCCCCTGCGCTGCCGCCGTCGCTGGACGGCAAGTTGGAGTTCCATGTGCGCACGGTGCCCGGCGGCTGGTGCAGCGGCAGCATCGTCACCGATACCAAACCCGGCGACGAATGGCAGATCGGCGCTCCCCTTGGCACTTTCAATGTCGACCCGTACGGCGATGAGGTGGTGATGATCGCGGGCGGCACCGGCCTGGCCCCGATGCGCGCCCAGATCCTCGAACTCGCCCGACACGAGGATCCGCCGCCCACCTATCTGTTCACCGGCGGCCGCTCCCCGCGCGATCTGTACGCCGACGACATGCTGTTCCTGCTGGCGAACGAGTTGCCCTGGCTCACTGTGATTCCCGTCATCGAGAGCCCGGAGGACCCGGGTTGGGTCGACGAGTGGTACGAGCATTCGCGGGTGGATATCGGATTCCCGCTCGATGACATGCTCTTCGGCACGCTCGCGGATGTGGTTGCTTCACACGGCGCGTTCAACAACCATCAGGTGCTGGTCTGCGGCTCACCGAATATGGTCCGGGTGACCTTGGATCGGCTGGTGGAAACCGGAACTCCCGCTGCCGCAATACAATTCGAGGGACTTTAACAACCGGACCCGACCACCACGGAGCGAGTCTTACGAGCGACCGTTCGCGGCCCGTCTCGCGTCCGAGTCGTCGAAGCGCATGCGCCGCAGGCGCGAGTCTCGGCCATTGCGCGGTGCACCTCGAGCGCCGAACTGCCCGCACGAGGCGACCACAAGGGAGCGAGTCTTACGAGCGACCCGTTCGCGGCCCGTCTCGCGTCCGAGTCGTCGAAGCGCATGCGACGCAGTCGCAAGTCTCGACGGCTCGGACG